>JAITIZ010000647.1 GCA_031279215.1 Planctomycetaceae bacterium | reverse complement strand
ATGCCGGGGAAATTCGGCGCACGAAATTCAAAACTGTACGAAATTCTCAAGAATGGACATCATGAAGTCAAACTCACTTCAGAGGAAATGCATCGTTTAACACTTTGGCTTGACTGTGTATCAATTTTCTATGGAGTGTACGAAAAAGAAGGCGGCGAAGCTCAGTTGCGCGGTGAAATCGTCTATCCGACACTGGAATAAGAGAACAATTTGTATAGAATTTAATAAAACGATTTTTATAGAATCATCTACATTTTAATTTTCATTCGTAAACAAATTTACGAAAATTCCAGTGAAAGATTACAAAAATTCCATGTTGTTTTTTATTTTTTATAGTGAATATTATAAACAGTTTGATAAGTTACCATTGTTTAACGAGTCTGAATTTAATCTGTTCCAATTATAATCTCCAATGAAAGTTGCCTTATTTTTTATTAGTCGAAAACGACCGGGGTTTGATCCGGCTTGGGGAATATTTCTGGAACGTGAAATTCGTTTACAGTTACAACAATCACCGTTTGAACCGCTTTTTTTTAGTGCAATTACTGATGAATCCATACTAAAAAAATCCATTGCCGCAGCGCAACAAGCCGGTGCCGAAGTATTAATCGTAACACAACCGACAATGGGCGATGGTAATCTTTTTCCGGTTTTCCTTGCCGAATGGGATAGTCCGGTCATCATTTGGGCAACACCGGAAAATCCTAACAATCCGAAAGTTTCTGCATGCGGTTTGGTTGGAGCACATAATTGGGCTTCCGGTATGAGTCAGGCAGGAAGTCCGCCGCATCTTGTGATTGGCTTGCCCGGCGATCCAAAAACTGTTACAACATTAAACGAAACGATATTAATTGCGGCAACATCGAAAAAAGTACGTCATGCCCGTGTCGGTTTGATAGGAGATCATGCCCCGGGTTTTTTGAATATGGCAGTTGATACCGCCGCTCAACAGCAACTTCTCGGAACTCGCTTAAAACGAATCGGACTTCATGAATTTTGTACGATTATAAAATCTTTTTCCGATTCTGAAGTTGTCGATGACCGGAAAAAAGCGGAATCACTCGGTTTGCCTGTTCGTTCCGGTGTTACATTGCATGACAATGTTTATGATATTTCGTCGCGTTATTATTTGGCAATTAAACAGATTGTGCAAGAAGAATCATTGGATGCGGTTGCGGTACGGTGTTGGCCCGAATTACCGAACGAATTTGGTGTTTGGTCTTATTGGAGTATTGCGCGTCTTGCCTCTGACGGAATCAATATTTGTGAAGAAGGCGATGTTGACGGTGCTATCGGTTGTCTGATTGCCCGATCACTCGGTAGTGAAATTGCGGCATTCAACAGTGATTGGTTGGAACATGACGATAAGTCGATTACGCTCTGGCATGCAGGAGCAACACCGTTTGAAATGTGTGAACCGATTGGTTCACCGTATGCTCCGACACTTTCCGTACATTTTAATAACGGTAAACCTGTTGTGGTCGAAGCACGGATTTGCTCCGGCATTCCGGTAACGTTATTTCGTCTCTGGAAATTTCAAAACGAATATCGTTTAGCACTTTGTGAAGGTCAAACGGATGTTCCGAAGCGGGAAATTATGGGATGTTCCGGTTGTGTGTTGGTTCACGGAGGCAGTGTCGAACAATTTTTTTATGATGCTTGTTACGCAGGAATGCCGCATCATGTTACAGTATTAAAGGGACATTTTGCGTCAAAAATTAGAAGGTTTGCTGATCATCATCAACCGAAACCAATTCGTGTTGTTCTTCAAATCGGGCAGGAGAAACAAACATGATACGTTACGGAATTATTGGTTTTGGAGCATGGGGACATTGTTACGCTGATGCTATCAGAAAACTGCCGGAAGTTACACTTGCTGCTATTGTTACCGGTAATCCCGATACGGTTAATAATATTCGCACAGAATATCCGAATACAATAGTTGTTGCGGATTATCACGAACTGCTTCGAATAAACGATTGGGATGTTGCGGCGGTTACGGTTCCGAATCATCTGCATTTTCAGATCGGTCTCGACGTGTTGAATACGGGAAAACATCTCTTGATCGAAAAACCGCTTGCATTAACTGCCGAAGATTCCGATACATTATTTCGGACGGCAACGGAAAAAGGATTACATTTGACCGTCGGGCATCAATTCCGACTTTCATCACTTTGGGGAAAAATTAAAGAATTGATTGACACTGACCAAATTGGTGTACCCCAATACATGCTTATCGAACTTTCACGAAATCCGTACCGAACCGGTGAAGATAACTGGCGTTACGATAAAAAACGGGTTGGTAACTGGATTCTCGAAGAGCCGATTCATTTTTTTGATCTTGCCTGTTGGTATTTTGAATCATTCGGAAAACCTGTTTCGATTTATGCATCCGCTAATACAAGTTTAAGTACAGATAAAGAATTGTATGATAATTTAAGTGCAATTATTCATTTTTCCAATGGTTCCCATGTCGTTATTGCTCAAACTCTTGCCGCTTTTGAACATCATCAATCAATAAAAGTAGCAGGAACGAAAGGATCACTTTGGGCAACTTGGAACGGAACAATAGACCGAACACGGTATCCGTCCTATTTTCTCAAATTATCAGATGGAAATAATGTTCATGAAATCAATATTGGGAAACCAGCCGGAGAACTTTTTGAACTCGAAGAACAGATTGTTCGAATGAGTCTGGTTATTGAGGGTAAAGCCCCCAATTATTGTACCGGTGTCGATGGATGTCAAGCGGTAACTCTTTCAATTGCCGCACAAAAATCCGCACAAACCGGAATAATAATCAATCTTTAATTATTTAATATTGACTATAAAAATTTTTCAAAAATTTTCAGATGACTATTTCCCGAAGTAAAGAATGTTGGTACACAGGAATTACACGTTATCAATGGATTGTACTTTTGATTGCGCTGGTTGGCTGGCTTTTTGATACATTTGAAGGTCAAATTTTCGTTGCGAGTATGCGTGAGGCAATGCCGTCGCTTGTTGATGCTGCATCTGCCGGTAATATTCCTTTGTACAATAATATTGCTCTTGGTGTCTTTTTGGTCGGCGGTGCTTTGGGCGGTATTGTTTTCGGAATTATCAGCGATAAAATCGGACGTAAACGCGCCATGATCTTTTCGATTTTATTTTATTCGTTTTTTACATGGATGTCGGCATTTTCTCAAGTGTGGTGGCATCTTGCCGGTTTACGATTTTTTGTTGCGCTTGGCGTCGGTGGTGAATGGGCTATCGCCAGTGCATTTGTTGCTGAAGTTTTTCCCAGTAAAGCCCGTGCGCATGCCGGCAGTATTTTTCATGCTTCAGGAATTTTCGGAACACTTCTTGCTGTTGCGGTTGGAGCATTTTTGATTGGAAATCCTGCCGTATCGGAATGGTGCCGAAGTCCGGCGTTGAGTTGGCTGCATCGTTTTGTTGATCCCGTATCATTACCGTGGCGTTTCGGATTTGCACTTGGATTATTTCCCGCAATATTGATTATTTTCGTACGGTTTTATATGCATGAACCGGAGAGTTGGAAACAGGCAAAAGAACGAGCCCAATTAGACCCTGTACAAAAAACCGGTGATTTTCAAGAACTTTTTCATGGTTCCATGTTGCGGTCAACACTTGTAGGAACATTGTTGGCGGCAATTGGTATGGCGACTTTTTGGGGTGTTCACATTTATGGAAAAGATGCCTTGTTTCGTGCAGCGGAACATGATTCTGTAGCAAAAATAATTGATCAGGAACCGTCAAAATATAATACCGTAACAGAGACAGGAAAAGAAGAGATTAAAATCTATCTCAAAAATCAATCCGGTTTGCTCAAACGTTGGGAGATGTTCGGAATGCTTCTTGTTACAATCGGTCTTGGTGTCGGACAACTTTATTTCGGACCTTTTTCACAAAAAATCGGCAGACGAGGAACATTTGTTTTTTATCATCTTGGCGGTTTTGTCATTGCTATTGTGGTTTTTCAAGTGGTCTATGAGATTATTCCTCTATTGATTTTGTTACCGATTTTTGGTTTTCTGACTGCCGGAATGCACGCCGGTTATGCCGTTTATTTCCCGGAATTGTATCCAACACGGCTTCGAAGTACTGGAACCGGTTTTTGTTTCAACGCCGGACGTTTGATTGCGGTTCCTGTTTTGTTTTTCACAGGATGGATACAAACAAACGGTGTAACTTTAATCACTGCGGCAACATTATTAAGTTTTTTGTATTTACTCGGTCCTGTTACAATTTACTTTGCTCAAGAAACCAAAGGACAAGAGTTATTAAATTAACAGAAAATTATGATATTGATATAAAATTACGTAAAATTACGTAAAATTATAAATTAAAAACAAATTACAATTGTAATAAAAATTATGTGGACATTTCATTTACCAACGAAAATTCATTTTGGACGCGGTATTTCCAAAACATTGCCGGAATATCCTGAATTATCCGGTCAACGCATCACTATTGTTACCGAAAAGTCCGTTGCAAAACTGGATGCGGTACGCACTGTGATTGATTCACTGAATCATGTTGCGATATTTGACAAGGTACAACCAAACCCGACGGTCGAAAATGTTGATACATTATCCGAATTGTTACGAAATAAGCAAGCAGAAATTATTGTTGCTGTTGGAGGCGGAAGTGTACTTGATTGCGCCAAAGCATCTTCATTTCTTGCAACGACAAGTAATCCAAGTATTCGGTCTTATCATTCGGAAGGAAAAATATTGACCGGCGGACGTATTCCGGTAATTACTGTACCAACAACAGCTGGAACAGGTTCCGAAGTAACACCAATTGCCGTTCTTGACGATGAAGAAAAACAAGTCAAATCACCACTATCGTCACCTCTATTTTATCCGGTTTCCGCTGTCATTGATCCTGATCTGACAATTTCTGTACCGATTCGTGTTACGGCAGCAACTGCACTTGATGCGTTGAGCCATGCTCTTGAAGGTTTTTGGTCAAAAAATCATCAACCGATTTGTGATACATTAGCCAAAGAATCCGCACGAATAATATTGACTCATCTTGGAAAATTGTACGAAAATCTTGATAATCCGGTTTTACGTGAACATCTTGCTTATGCAGCACTTTTGGCGGGTATCGCTTTTCAAATGCCGAAAAATGCGATTATCCATGCTTGTTCATTTCCGCTTTCCAAGCATTTCCATTTACCGCACGGCGAGGCTTGTGCGTTCACGATGGAAGCGGCGATTCGGCTGAACACGCCGTTTATGGAAGGGCGGATGGAAGAGTTCGCTTTTGCCGCCGGTTTTAATTCTGTTGCGGAAATAATTAACACTATTACCGTACTGAAACGCCGCGCCGGACTTCCTTGTACACTTCGCGAAGCATCTATTGATATTGATTCAATTGATTTACTTGTCAAAGAAAGTTTTCATCCGCTTTTGAACAATAATCCAAAAACGATAACAAAAACAGATTTGTACCGGATTTATGATGAACTGACTTAACTGTTCCAATTGTTCACACAATAATTTGTACAATAATTTTGTTGCGGTTTCAAACATTAACTTATACTTTTTTCAGTAACTTTTTTGGTAACTTTTTTTAATAAACCTAACCAAACAGGAAATAAAATGTTTCAAGAAATATTGCGGGAATTTAATAACGATGAGGCAGATCGTTTTGCGGCGGAACTTCGTTATGTGATTACGGACATGATTTGCCGTGCCGGTTCGGGACATCTTGGCGGTGCGTTGTCACTTGTCGAGATTATGGTAACGCTTTATTGGCGTTCAATGAATATTGATCCGAAAAATCCGAAATGGGAGGAACGTGATCGGCTTGTTTTATCGAAAGGTCATGCCGCTCCGGTTCTTTATGCGGTATTAGCCTATCGCGGTTTTTTTCCGAAACGATTACTCGGAACATTGAATGCGGACGGAACAACATTACCCAGTCATGCCGACGCACGAACTGTTCCGGGAATTGATATGACCACAGGTTCACTTGGTCAGGGGTTGTCTGCGGCATCGGGTATGGCTCTTGTTGCAAAAAAGGACGGCAGAAAACATCATGTCTTTTGTATTATCGGCGATGGTGAGAGCAACGAAGGGCAAAATTGGGAAGCGGCATTGTTTGCGCCGCATTGGAAACTCGATAATCTTATTGCCGTTACAGATTATAATAAATTACAAATAGATGGTTTTACCGCGGACATTCTTGATCTTGAACCGCTTGCGGATAAATGGAAAGCGTTTGGCTGGAATGTTTTGGAAATGTACGGTCACTGTTGGGAAGATATTTATGAAACGATAATTCGTGCCAAAGTATTAAAGAACGGAAAACCGGCAATGATTATTGCTCATACGGTCAAGGCAAAAGATTGTCCGCTTATTGAGAATCAAGCCGGAAGTCATAACATTAAGATACCCGATCAGAAAACGCATGATCAATATTTAACCTCTTTAACCGGTGGAGTGTTCCCATTACCTTATTAAATTCATAACAGATAAGGTAAAAGCTGGAATAATAACAATAACAACAATTTTATTATTACACAGACAACGACAATGAAATTACATGAACAAGAATTACGGTTTGTTTATGGTTACGTTTTGAACGAATTGATTGCAGAAAATCGAAACATTTATTGTCTTGAAGCGGATTTGAGTAAAGCGTCAGGAACCAATCCGATGGTACTTGGGCAATTTCCGAACAATTTTATCAATGTCGGAGTTGCGGAAGCCAACATGATTGGGGTTGCCGCTGGTCTGGCTTCTGAAGGTAAAATCCCATTTTGCGCAACATTTTGTTGTTTTGCAACACGCCGGGTTTATGATCAAATTACGTTGAGTGTTGCTTACGCCGATCTGAATGTTAAGATTATCGGAACCGGACCTGGAATAACGCAAGGACCGAATGGCGGTACACACATGTGTTTTCAAGACCTTGCGATTATGCGGGCAATGCCGAATATGCAGATATTCAGTCCGTGTGATGCCTATGAATTACGTCAGGTTTTGCGTTACATGGCGGCGAATAAGGGCGGCATGTATCTGCAATTGCTTCGGCAGCAACTCCCTGCCGTTTTCGATGAAACTTATCAATTTCAACCCAATCATGCCGTAACACTCATCAAAGGAAATGATGTAACTCTTATCTCAACAGGTTACACAACACATTTTGCGTTCAAATCCGCACAGGAATTACAGCAGGAAGGAATCCGTGTTGAACTGTTACATTGCCCATGCGTAAAGCCGTTTCCTATAGAAGATATTGTTTCATCGGTTCGAAAAACCGGTGTTGTTGTTACGGTTGAAAATCAAAACATTATCGGCGGACTTGGCGGTGCTGTTTGTGAAACACTTTCAGAACATTATCCGGTGAAGGTTAAGCGGCTCGGAATTCCTGACCGGTTTGGCGAAATTGCTACCGAAGAATATTTGTTTGAAAAACATGGATTCAGTACAGAACATATCAAAAACGCATGCCGTGAATCTGTAAAACACAAAAATTAAAAAAACTAAAAAAGGAGATTCAGTAATGAAAATTATTGTCGGCGCACCTGTTAAAGGGTTCAGACTTAAAGAAGTAATTAAGGCGTCTTTGAGTAAACAAGGACATGAAATGATTGACATCGGCTGTTACGTAACTGACCGGTTTGTCAAATATCCATCAATAGGTGAACGAGTTGCTTTTGCGTTACAGAATAATCAGGGTGAATTGGCGATCAACATTTGCGGCAGCGGAACCGGTGCGGCAATTGGAATTGATAAATTTTCCGGTGTGCTGGCGTGTGCCTGTGAATCAGTGAAAACGGCAATATTAGCCCGTGTGGTCAACGGAGCAAATTGTCTTTGTCTTGGTGAAGATATTGTTACAGAAGAACTGGGTATTGAAATTGCCGACGCTTTTGTGAATGCCGTTTTTCTCGATAACCCCAATGTAACACCGGAAATACGTGCGTTTTGGAAAGAGGCTCGCGACGAAATGATTCAACACGGTACAAAAGCATCATTGCGCGAAATCGAATATTTGTAACTATCCCTTAAACAAGCGAAAATTTTCTACAAATATTTCATCAAAACGTTACAGCAAATATTGTTTTAATAAAACTCTTATTTGATTAAACGGTAATATATCAGTGGAATAATTTTTTTGGTTCTATTTTCGTGGAATTTCCTTAATCTCTTATGTTTTATTAGTTCCGCAGGGACGAGATGTGCATAACCGTAGGTGTAGCGAAGCGCAACCTACGGATCAGAACCTCCTCTCCTTTGTCAAAGCCCCGCACGAGGCGAGATTATCAGCCGCAGCAATAATTATCTCGCCCTTGCAGGGCTTTGGGAAAATGGGGGTGTTCCTACTCCGGCGGTTGCGCTTCGCTTCACCGCCGGTTATGCATTTCACACCCCTAGCGGGGTTAAGAGCAAAAAACAAAAATTTCACTGATATATTACATTAAACGTAAAATGATGAATGCAAGAAGTATATACTTTGTTTTTATGTATTCTTGATAACAAGTACAAATTTAGCACCGCCGTTTTTTGATTGTTCATATTTTATGGAGCCGCCTAGTTGTTGCATAATCCGCCATGCTTTGGGCAGACCAAAACCAAGACCGCGCCCAGCTTGACGCCCTGAATAATACGGACAGAAAATTAAAGAACGAATTTCCTGTGCCACTCCGAGACCATCATCTTCAACTGAAATTTCCCAACCGTTTTCAACTTGTTGTAATTGTAACCAAATATTACCGCCGGTCGTCTGAAGAATATCGCGAGCGTTGTTACATAAAGCAGTTACGGCAAGACGAAGCTGTACCGGATCGGTTTCAATATTCACAGAACCGAAATCTGTATCAAAATATAATTCGATACCTGATTCCCGCATGAACGGTATTTGCTCTTCCGCCAGAGATCGTAACCATTTGACAAGATCAAATTTTTCTATTTCCGGTTTGGGCGGTCTTGCAAAATACCGGATATCCGCAATCATTTCATAAGCCCGTTTGACCTGCGCCATAATAACCGAAAGTTGACGGCGATATTCTGCATTTTCTATTTCCCGTAGCAACAATTGGGCATGTCCGCTGATAATTGCTAAAGGATTATTGATTTCATGTCCCGCTCCAGCAGCAAATTCCGCCAATGCATCAAGTTTTTGTTGTTCTAATTCTTCATTGAAATGTTCACGGAGAAAAGCCAATTCCGCCCGAACCTGTTCTATTTCATTTTTATTTTCATTCTCCTTTTGATTCTCATCCATTGTCTTCTCCGTTATTTTCGTATCTATAATTGTCTCCATAATTGTCTCCATTTTGAAAAATTATCAAATTTTTGTAATATTTCATCGGAATTTTTGTTTTTTTTTCCAACGCCCCCAACGAGCTCAGCGAGACAAAGATCGGAAACATTATTGTTCACGTAAAACACGAATAACTACATTTCGAAATACGGAGTTAATTCTTCAACAATTTCCGGGCAACGGTCAACAACATTGTTTGTTTCCCAACGGTCATCCGGTTTAACGTACAGTTCAATATATCCTTCCGACATATAACCATCAAACACTTTCCGAAAAAACCAATTCGGTGTTACAAGAACAGAATCTTTCTTGCCGGTAATTCGCAAGAGTTGATGAATTGCATCTGTTTTTTCCAGCACCAAATCGAAAAACGGTGATTCCTTGTCTGACATATTGTTTAGAAAACACACCAAATCGCTTAATCCAAACAAAGCCGGAATACGAACCGCCGCTCCAAAACAATTAGGAAATCGTACCAAAAGCGGTATCTGAATATTTTCACTGTACAAATAAGTATCGGCTCCAATCCTGCCGTGTTCTCCCAACGAAAAACCGCGCGTCGAAAACAACAAAAATAAGGTATTATCACCGAGTTCGCCGTTCTCAAGCGAATCAAGGAAACCAGCAAGCACTTGATCAAGAACAGCAATACCACCGCTATAAGTTTCCATAACCGATTGAATTTTATCAGGATCAATTATTGTATCAATTCGATTTTGTTGTTTCAAATACTGTTTTATATACGGCGGTTTGAAGTACGGTATTTCAACACCGGAATAAGGAAGCGGGTCCTCTTCTGCCTGATGCATTTCCCGATACAACATCGGAAAATCCCAACGACCGCGAAATCCTTGTAAATGAGTCCAAAGAAAACACGGTTTCTTAGATTGTTTTTGTTCCTGAAATAAATCCAACGCCGCCGCTAATCCCAAAAAAAATTGTGTTTCCTCCAACGATGAAACCGGCTCTTGACCCTCAAACGGTTTCAAACGATACCGTTTGTCAAAGTTGTTGGCTTTGGCATGAAAGAAAATATCGTTGTCATCCGTCAATAAAACTGTCTGCCTTTTTTGTTTCCGAAATTGCCAAAGCAAATCAAAAATCGCCGTCAAATCCAACGTTTCCGTGTAACAACGGTCAAACAACACCGATTGACTCGCCAAACGATCTAACGCCGGCGTTTGAATCCAAGTGTTCCCGTAAGCACCAATCATCCCGTTGTGCAAACCGTCAATCGAAAGACAAAATATGTTCATAATAGATAATAATGTTACGGTGCCAAGGAAAATAGTAATCGCCTTTGGTAATATCTCAATGGAATTTTTGTAGATAACAACAATAGTAGCCCTAAAAGCGCAACGGGAAGAGGATTAAATTACAAACTGTTTCAAATCGTGCCGCCCTTTCAGGGCAATTTTATTTTTACATACAAATGGTCGTAGAGACGCAATGCATTACGTCTCTACTGATTTATTGTGTGAATAGTTACAAAATTTATTAGAATCCAAAATCGTCAACTTTAATTTCTTGTTGTTTTTCATTGGGATCGTAGGCGGGTTTTGCGTTACGGTGTTTTTCGAGACCGTCAATATAAATGGCACGAAACGGTCGAACCGGACAAACATGTTCGCAAGCTCCGCAGCCAACACAAAGATCTACATCAATTTCAGGAATCGTCAATGATTTTGACGGATCACCGTAAGGAATCATGTGAACGGCTCCGGTCGGGCAGTGTTCCGCGCAGGCTCCGCAACTCGATTCCTGCATCTCAACAACACAATTTTCCTGCACAAAAATAACTCGTCCAATTTGTAACAGATGTTTTTCGTCAATACTGTCAATCTTCACCAACGCCCGCGACGGACAAACTTCCGTACAAATCGTACAATCGTAATTACAAAATCCGCGATCAAACCGGACAACCGGTTGCAAAAATCCGGCAAGACCAAGTTCCCATGTTGAAGGCGTAAGAATTCTTGCCGGACACTTGCTCACACAAAGATGACATGCCGTACATTTTTTACGGAACCGTTTTTGTTCGTTGGCACCCGGCGGAAGAATCGGCGTTGTTTTTTTGTAACTGACACGGCTGACACCGGTCGGCAAGGATGGATCAGGCGGAGGAGTTGACGCTTTGACCGAACCGGCAACCGACGACAAAAAAAACGAATAGACCGACCATTGCAAAAAACGCCGCCGATGACGGAATATTCGTAAAGAAATCGGTCGAAACACCGTATGTTGCAGTTGCGATAATGGTTCTAACTGTTCCGGTTCTAACGGTTTCGGCTGTAACGGTTTCGGTTGCGATGATCTCGGTTGCGATGATTTCGGTTCTTTGGGTGTTACGGAAAGAAGCGGCAACGGCACTGAATAAACAAGCGAATTGCGCTTACACGTCGAAAGGCAATTAAAACAAGCAACACAACGCGAGGAATCAACCGTTTTATTTTTACTGTCGATACATTCGCCCTTGCAGGATTTTTCGCAAAGACCACACGACACACAAGCAGATTTAAGACGGATTTTGTAACGTGAAAATCTTGAAATGAACCCAAGTATTGTTCCGACCGGACAAACGGTGTTACAGTAACGCCTTCCGAAAAGAAATGATAAAATACCGGTAAACAGCAATGCGGTTAATGCAAGTAAAAAAGCGGGAATGTCCACATAATTTGAAACATAGTAGAATGAATCCGGTGCAATTTGTGCGAGTATATTATTTCCGGTAAGATAAACCGGACGGAATATCCACATTATCACACGACCGAAATGACTGTACGGATCAAGAATTGATACAATTACCGGCAAAAAAATAAGACCCAATACAAACACCGCCAATAATCCGTAACGAGTTTTTTTCATTTCGGGACGGAATTTAAACTTGAACCGTTTACCGCGTAACAGTTTTGTTGTCCGTGAAAAAATATCTTGTAAAATTCCAAACGGACACATAACCGAACAATAAATCCGTCCGAATAAAAGTGTTAGGATAATCCAGAATAACAGGATTCCCATACCGGTTTGAAACAATATTTTAAAAATGTTGAAATCAGTTTCGAAATCACAAATCAATATTGCCGGTGTAATCTGAACGTGGGCAATCCCATGCAAGATTCTTGGAACTGTTTGGGTAAAGTCAAGAAAAAGTGCTGAAATTGCCGCAAAAAAAATCACAGCAACAACAACGCGTAACCATTTGAAAAAAAACATGAATATCGGGTAGGGTTAAATGGATATAACTGTTCGCACCAATAAAATTAAAGTAAAAACTCAAAAAGCAGGCAATCTCAAAAGGTTGGCGATTTTTCGCAAAGATAAAGATATTGCCTACTTGGGATCAATTGTTTTTGTTTAGTGTTGGGGTGAATAGTTACAAATAAACGGCGGTGAAAATCAAACAGGTTCAACAAATCGTTACTTTACGGCAAAAACCGAACCGATTTATTTTTTGTTACCGATTGTTTGACCGGCAATGACTTCATGTTGGGGATTAAGTTTTAGTAATTGGCTTACGGCGTCTTTGTCAACACCAGTCCGAACAACACACGCAAGTCCTTTCGATGCGGAAACAAGATAAACATCTTGTGCAGCACAACCACAGGAGATATACGCACCTGTTCCTGTTTCTTTCGATTTGTCAACAACATACAAAAAGTTGACCGGCGCAACATAAACATAATCCTGTTTACCGGCAACAGTACGATAATCGCCTTTTACTTTTTCAAGAAGTTTATTGGCTTTGGCGTCATACAAATAAACCCCTTCTTTGAGAACAACATACACGAAAAGTTCTTGTTGATTCAAGGGGCTGGGAACAACACGGCGGTCTTCACGATTAAAACCGTAAGCCGCCCAAAGTAAATCGGATAATGTTTGTAAATCAAGAGGTGTATTTGCGAGGTCTCTGATCGACTGCCGTTCGTTGATGGCGTCGAAAAGCGGCTTACCGCCTGACCGTTGCGGAGCCGGAAGTACAATGTCTTGTGCCATAATCGTTAAAGATAAACTTAAAAAAATGGTTAATGTTAAAAATGTTCGCATTGGTTTGTCTAATCTCAAAGGTAAACCCAAAAAATGGAGATAAAAATATTTTTTCCGGTTCCTCTACCGGATTCTCCGATTGTATCACTGCCAAACAGAACTGTTGGCAAAGTTGAACGCTTATTCTACATCTTTTTATTTTTTTTGCAATTACGTATCTTTACGCAAGTTTTATTTTTTATGCTTAAATTTCCTTAACTGTTGACGTAAGTGAACCTTTTAAAAAACATAATATTTTATCTAAAAATTTGCGGATTTTATGCCGTTACGCAAATCGTTAAGGAAATTGAAACATTAAAAATGGAACGGCACAAAGTATAATACACTACTGAATCGTTACAGTTAATTTCTTTCATAACCGGCAGTAATCTAAAACGTAACACTCCATGAAAAATTACCGGATGTTTCGGTCGGGTTGAGAGTTTCGCGGCGGAGTTCTTTTTTCACCGGATCATAAATCCGTAATTCATAAGGATCACCGCCAACAACACGGCTTACACCGGAAAGTGTTTTCGTTTCAGGATTCCAGTGTTCCTCAATTACGTCCGCAATACCTTGCGTAATATGTTGCGATGTACTCAGCAGAATCGGATGCTCCTTAACCGGACGAACCGCCAGAATAAGGCATGAACCCGATGGAAGTTCAACGGAAATTTTATCCGTAAATAAACCAAAAAATTTATTGCCCCAAAAATCAAACGCAACATATTCTTCGGCTTCGGGAAGACCAATCCAAGAAGAATTTGTTTCGATTTTCAACGGTTTTTTATCGTCCCAATTATAAAACGCAACTATTTCCCGTGCAGGAATTTCCGGCAATTGCGGTTCAGTGATTTTGGATTCGGCAATTTTTGAGTCAGTAATTTTTGAGTCAGTAATTTGTGGTTTAGTAATATTGCGGTTTGACCGTGTTGTCAGATGCCAGATTTGCGGTAAATCTTCGTTGAAAAGGTCAACAGGTCTTGCTGAACGCAAACCATGATGTTGAATTGTTCGGCGAAGGATGTCAACACGTTCTTCGGAAAGCGACGGCAACCAATCACTAAACGCAAAAAGTTGACCACTCACCGCAACCCACGACGCAATAAGTTGAGCATGTTCCAACGGAATCGAATTTCGTACATAAACCGGATCAGGATCATTCCACCAAACACGGCCATTCAGAAAATACCGATTCGAACCATGCCAAGGTCCCACTTTCAGCGAATTCCATTTTGCTCCGTTATCCGGTCCAATCCGCATGGCATCGACACAACCAAACGACGCTCCCAATGTCCGCATATTTTGTGATACGTTACAGCCAAGAATAAAAACATCATTGCCCGCCGCTTGACGAATAATTTCAAAACCCTTTCGGTATGCCGCAATCGGTGTCAAACTTGGATCGTGAAATTCCGGTACACCAAGATCATCAGGATGATATTCGTTATTGATATAAAGTTGTTCTACTGCTATTCCCGTCCAAAGACCGTCTAATTTGAAATAGTTAAATTCCCAATCTCCGGCAATTTGGCGGACTTCATCGTACAGATATTTTTGTACATCAGGATTGGTCAAGTCGAGTGATGTTCCGCCCCAAAACGATTCGTAAGGTTCACCAAGTTTATTAACCGTTTGATTGTAATACCGTTTCGATTTACCATGTTCGTCAAGAACATCGGTAACTCCGCTTTTCACAAACCAATTCTTGTTCCAATAATCGTCTTCGCCGGAACCGGCAAACGGCATAAACCAAATTCCGGCACGAAAATTATTTGACCGGATCATTTGTGCGGTTTTTTTCATACCGTTTCGGTAAACTCCTTCCGAATGATGTTGAGTAAAATTCTTTCTTGGACCATTTTTGGTGATGCCTGTCTGCCAGCCGTCGTCAATTTGTACGAAATTGAAACCGTAGGGAGCGAGTTTTTGGGCGGCGGTTTGGGTCAAACGGACAAGTTCTGTTTCGTTACAGGCTCTGCCGAATTGGTCGGCGTACCAGGTACAATAACCGGAAAGCGGTTTTTTGATCTGAATCTGATGCGATCTGGCAATTTGCCGTGCGTAATGTTCCAAACCGCGCCGGCAATCCTCAAAACGTCCAAGTACAAAAATTTCCGACAAATTGTCCATCGGATTTTCCGAATCAACCGGCAATAACAGTTTACCGTATTCGATAACCGGCGAAATCATTGCTCTGCCTTCGGTATTTTTGTTTGAAAAAATAATCCCGGAACCTTTGCGATGCGTAATCCAACCGGTTACAACACCGTTACGGTTTTCGGGGTTCACAACCGCAAGGAATGAATACGACCCCTTATGACCGTCAACCGCACGAAGTCCGGCAGTTCCAAACGATTTTAATTTATCTGCCGGTTCAGGAAGCAACAATTCGATTTTCGGAAATGTCCGCGTTTTGATTAAACCGTTTTCATACGATTCTTTTGTAAAGAAATGGGAAATTAAAACAAACGGATTTTGTTCCGCCAATGTGTAAATGGATTCGATGATATTTTCGTTACCATCTCTTTGAATCACCAACGATGCTCCCGCAATCGGTTGACCATCCCGACCGGTAACCGGATGTTTGGCAACAATGGCCGTTTTAGCATTCGGGAGCAATATTTGTGCGTAAGGTCCGTTCTGATCAACCGAAACAACCCGCCGCTCAGAATCCCACGAAACAACAATATCACCATTGCTAATCCGTGTTACATTATCAGCCGTTTCGATCTGCAATCCTTCTTCCGCTTGAGCCGAAAGAAATACCGGTGAAAGAAACAACATTACAAAAAATAAAATTGTTCGTACCATGTTCGTGTTGGTGCATAAATAAAATGCACGTAAATTAGTTGAGTATTGTATCTTGTTGGTAATTGGTATTGGGGACAATACCGCCGCGAAAGAAAATAATCATAGCAAAATTCGTGAACAATACAATAGACTCAATAATATTTGAATAATATTTGAATAATTCAGTTTTCGCTTTTTGACAAAATTCACAGAAACTGCTTCTATTATTGCTCGAACACATCATTCAAATCGTCCGTAGATTTTCGCAAATTATTTTAAAAAATTTATTGAATATAAGTCCCATACTTTTCATTTGTTTCGTATTCTCAAAAAATAATCTGCGAAAATCAGCGGAATCTGCGGACAAAAAATCTACGGACTCTGTTGATAAAATAGGCAAAATTTATTTAGGGTTGCTTGAAAGAGTTGATACTTAGTGTAGAATTACGGTCAAAATGAATCAGCCTTTCATCAATAACGAATGAATCCTTTATATCAATTTATTAATATTGTCCTTAACGTGTTGCGGATGTTTGAACAATTCTGATATTCTAAACACTCCGGTACTCTCAATCACTTTAACACTCTAACATTTCAACCTTTACATGGAACAGACTTTTGATTATGCTTCTGTCGATCTCTCGACTCCGTATTACATTATTGACCGTGCGGCAATTCGCCGTAACATGGAAATTCATGCCGATGTACAGAAACGAACCGGCTGTAAAATTCTATTGGCAATGAAAGCGTTTTCTACATGGAGTATTTTCAAAGACATGGCTCCTTATCTTGCCGGTGTGGCGGCAAGCAGTATCAATGAAGTTTTTCTCGGTAAAGAAGAATTTGGTAAAATTATCCAAATGTATTCCCCGGCATATTCGGAAACAGAACTCGAAGCGGTTTTACCGTTAATAGACTATCTTGTTTTCAATTCGGCCAATCAGTTTGAACGGTTCCGGCATCTCCTCAAACGAACCGAACGAAAAATCCATTGCGGTTTCCGAATCAACCCCGAATACTCCGAAGTCCAAATGGAAATGTATAACCCTTGTACCAACCGTTCACGTTTTGGAATGCGTGCTGAAGTGTTACAAGAAATTTCACTTCGCGGTATTGACGGTTTACATTTCCACACAATGTGCCAACAAGGTTCCGATGTTTTGTTCCGAACTCTCGAACTAGTCGAAGAACGTTTCGATAAATTCCTCAAAAAAATCAAATGGATCAACTTCGGAGGCGGACATCATATCACTCGAAAAGGTTACGATATTGACGGTTTGTGTGATATTATTAACGATTTTAAGAACAAATATGATATTGATATTTTTCTTGAACCGGGTGAATCTCACGTATTGAACACGGGGTATTTGGTGGCGTCTGTATTGGATGTGATTGAAAATCCGACCAGTATAGATGTTGCAATATTGGATACATCAGCATCTGCACACATGCCGGATGTTCTGGAAATGCCCTACACGCCCGAAATTCTCAAAGCCCGACGCGTACTGGAATCCACCGATACCGATATGCCGTTGGAAGAAGGACGTTACAAATATATCATCGGCAGCAAAACCTGTTTGTCAGGAGATATTATCGGTGAATATCTGTTCAAAAAACCGCTCAAAGTTGGTGACCGTGTTGTTTTTGCGGATATGGCTCAATACACAATTTGTAAAAATACAATGTTCAATGGTCTTAAATTACCTTCCATTGTTTCCTGCGATAGTGATACCCCCGACGGAACGATCCAAGTTGTTCGCGAATTTCATTACGAAGATTACAAAACCCGACTCTCCTAAATTAAATAAATGTAACTACTTAACCTTTATATCCTTCTTGCATTCATCATATTTATATTTTGATACATTATTATACCGTTTGTGTTCTGTTGGGAGCAATGTCTTATAGGAAAAGAAATTAATTTTGATCCTATAAAAGTTGCCCAATACTTTACATTACAAGAATTGTGTATTTGTGTACCATAGTAATGCTTCTTGGAATTATCAATCCCGAACAAATACGTGATGAAATCATTACCGCAAGAGATGCTTATCTCAAATCATAACTATTCAGACATAGAGAGTGTAACTAAAATGTTTTTTGAAATAGACAATATCGGTAAAATCAGGAAATCCCAAATCGAAATGCGGGGAATAACCGTTTTAGCCGGTAACAACAATACCGGTAAAAGTACATTCGGAAAAGCTCTGTTCAGTATTTTTAACGCATTCTTCGACGCCGAAAAAACAATAAAAAAGGAACGAAAAGATAATATCGAAGAAATTATATCCCGTTTTCTACAACGGCAGATTCACCACTCCACTCTGATAAATAAAATTGCGAACAATATTCTGGATAACATTAATTCATTACCTACAATACAACGTATCATTCAAGATAATATCGAACAACAAATTATTGTTCCCTCAAAAATGGGTAATGATTCAGCAGAGATGTTGTTCGACAAAATAAAAAATTCTATCAATGTAAGTGATGAACAAATTCAGAAAAATATTTTAACAAAATATCTTTGTACCGAGTTTGACGACCAGATAACTCATATTAACCAACCCAATCATCACGGTTTGATTTCCTTAACCATCAAGAATAGTAAACTCGATACGGATATTTACAAAAATAATTGTGTCAACTATTCCGACAATATCGGCATCCTATACAAGGCGTTTTATATTGATACGCCGTTTATTATTGACACACTTGAACGACAGATTAGTTACAAATATCCAAAGTATAGTCATCAGCGTGAATTGTTACAGAGTTTACAGGAAACAGGGGACGAAAATAATCTTGTTGAAACTGAAATTGTGAAACCAAAATCGGAAAAAATTTTATCTTATATTGCCGCTGTTACGCGCGGTGAATTTAAAAAAACAGCATTCGGTTTGCGTTATCAGGAATGCGGTTTGAATGAACCGCTTGCGTTTAAAAATGTTTCGGCGGGAATGAAAATGTTCTTAATCATTAAACGGTTGCTGGAAAACGGCGAACTCAAAGAACAAAATATTTTGATTTTCGATGAGCCTGAAATACATCTGCATCCTGAATGGCAATTGGAATTAGCTCAATTGCTGGTTTTGTTACAAAAAGAATTTAACCTGACAATATTACTCACAACACACAGTCCTTACTTTTTGAATGCGGTAGAAGTGTACGCCGACGAGCAAGGTATAAGGGATCGTTGCAATTACTATCTGACAACAAATGAAAATGATTACTGCTCTGTCTATAATGTAACAGAAAACATTGATGATATTTATCGCCTTTTAGCGGAACCGTTTCAAAGATTGGAGAAAAAACGATATGAATAATTACGTTCAAAAATATAACGAATTGATTCAAGATTTCGGTGATACACTCAAAAACACATCACTTGATATTGCCAATACTTGTTATATGACAATGAATACAACCGCTGTTGTTAATTTCGACAATTTTAAAAGAAGTATTGCAAAAAAGTTACATTTACCGGCGACTCCAAAATCTTGTGATACTTTGTGTTATGAAAATGGACAATTCTTTTTGATTGAATTTAAAAATGGTAAAATAGGCAAGGCTGAAATACACCAAATTCGCGAGAAAATATTTGAAAGTTTGTTATTGTTGACGGAGAAATTAAATGTAACGATAGATTATACACGCAAGAATTTGACTTTTATACTTGTTTACAATGATTCTGCACAAGGAAGACATAAAATCAATTCACATCTTTCCCAAAAAGCAAAAACAACTTGTACCCATTTCGGACTCACGAATTTTAAAAGAATTTATTTCAACGATGTTTTTGAAATGAATATCAATGAATTTGAAAGAAATTTTGTTGCAATATATTTCCCCTGATTAGAATAATTTTTTTTAACAGAAAAGATAATAGATAATTAGTAATATATCAGTGGAATTTTTGTTTTTTTGAGATCACGAAACACACGAAATAACGAAATACACGAAAATTATCTAAAAAAACTTTCGTGTTTTTCGTGTTAATTTCGTGTGTTTCGTGTTAAAAAAATTAAAACAAAAATATCAAAATAGACAGTTACGAAGAAATTCCGCTGATATATTACGATAATTATTCATTGAAATTTTTGTAGATAATAACAGTAGATAATAACAATAGCAGCTTTGATAAGGACGTTAGGATTCTTGAAAATGTTGTTTTTTTGATTATGTTTTTTTGATTGTGATGATTTCACATTCAATCGTGATAATGATTTACCCGCAATCCCTAAACAACCGTCCAGAATGATAAATTTCATACTGATTTGCGATCAATAAATCACTTATTGACCGTAACATTTTTAATTCGTTTACGTTTTATCAACACTATTTACTATCAATTATTTTTCTATTAACAATGGATTTACAACGAATAGACGGTCTTTGTGATGAATTTGAAGCTGCGTTACGGAATGGGGAATCTGTACAGATTGAAGATTTTCTGAATCAGGTTGACGCGGAACATCAGACGAAATTGTTGTCGGAACTGCTTGAAATCGAAATCGAACTGGCAGCCGGAAAAAGTGAAAGCAACAGTTTTTTATTGAAACTTCAGGATTCATTCAATAAGCGTTTCCCCGAACAATCCGAACTTATTAATACAATTATTCGCCGTATTGCCCGTCTTCGTCAGATTGGTGATTATGAAATTCTCGAAGAGTTGGGATACGGCGGAATGGGAATTGTTTATAAAGCGCGTCAAAAACTTTTGAATCAAACGGTTGCGATTAAAGTTTTGTCGCAAACTCTTCTCAATGATCCTCAAGCGGTTGGGCGTTTCCGGCGTGAAATGCAACTTATCGGCGGATTAAATCATCCTAATATCGTTCGCGCACTCAATGCCGGAGAAAATGACGGAACACATTATCTTGTTATGGAATTTGTTGACGGTGTAACTCTCCAACGACTCGGCGATAACTTGCGAAAAGAAAAAGAATATGGAAACGAAAATAAAAGCAAAAATAAAAATAATAACCTCTTCATTGATGAAACCGTAACACCCGCTTATTCGATTCCGAAATCCTCTGCCGGTTTGACATCTAAAATTTATTCCGTAACAACAACGGATCCGCAGTTACTAACCAATCCGGTATTTCCGGCAGGAGCGGCGTGTGAAGTGATTCGGCAGGCTGCTCTCGGTTTGCAACACGCCCACGAATTTAATCTTGTTCACCGTGATATTAAACCGGCCAATCTGATGATTGACCGAAAAGGAACCGTTAAAATTCTTGATCTGGGACTTGGCAAATTTTTAGCAGAACAACGTTCCGCCGATTCTAACACATCATTGACTATTGCCGGAACAACCATCGGAACAATTGATTATATTTCACCGGAACAATGTGAAAATGCGGGCGAGGCGGATATTCGTGCTGATTTATACAGTCTTGGCTGTACTCTCTATTTTCTTTTAACCGGAAAACCGCCTTATACCGGTTCTCGTTACGATACCACACGGAAAAAACTCATGGCTCATATTATTGGCGAAGTTCCGGTTCTTCGGAAAGCGGTTACGGATATTCCCGAAGAACTTGAAATAGTGTTGCAAAAAGTTCTTGCCAAAGACCCGCAGGAACGTTTTCAAACTCCGTTTGAATTTGCCGAAGCATTACAACCTTTCGCTTCATTTGATGCCTTGCTGAACCTGATCGACCACGAACTTCCCGGCGGTGTTCTGCACACTTCCGGATCAACCGGTAAAATCACCGGAACTTCAAATACACTTCAAACAAAAAAAACTACAAAAAATAATCTCAATATTCATCAATTGCTCCGTTACACCGGAATAACAATTGTATTAATTATTTTAGTAACAATCGTTGCTATTATGGGCGGGTTATTTCGGCAATATTTTTATCCAATGTTGTTTTCTCCAAACCAACAGCCCAATTCTGTTAATGTTGCAAAAAATATGATACTCTTACAAGAGCGGCGTATTTCAATTCAGAACGATTTAGCGCAACTTCCGGGTTTGAACGGTTCTTGGTGGTTTGAAGAAATACCTTGGTATTTACCGTTTGTCCGCGAATTATTGCTCAAAAAAATTGACGAAACCGATGATCCTAAAAAAATACTGGGCGATGATTTAGAAAAATATTATGATCCCAATATTCCTGCGGTACACGGCTGGCTTTGGAATCTCGTTCAACAATTTCGCAATGACCTGACTCCGCCCGAACAAGAACTCATTGAAAAACTCAAAGAATATCATCATTCCAATATGAAAACCAATCTAAAAGATCCAAAAGAATTTTATCAAGGATTATTGGATACCTTTTTAGCAAAAACAAATTTTTCAGACAAAAATCTATCAAACGAAAATTTATCAAACAAAAATTTATCAAACAAAAATTTATCAAACAAAAATTTATCAAACAAAAATCTATCAGACACCAATTCATCAGTTCCTAATTTACCGAACATCAATCCGGCGAAGTATTCGGAACATCAATTGCGGCGCGGTGTGGAGTTACACACACGGGCATTACTGGAACACAAACTTGCTAATCTCCATCGCGATCAAAAACGCGCCGTTGTTGCGGCAAAATATTACAAAGACGCTCTGGAACAATACCAAGTAGAATTTAATAACGGAACAGTAACATCACGGCAATTAGAATTTTTATGCTTATCCGATTCTGCACGTCTGGAATATTTAGCAACCGGTAATTACGTCAAGGCAATTCAAAAATTTGAAACGGTTTCGCAACAACGTAAAACCGGTGAACATTTTAGTTCTTTGTTCCTTGTGGAATTGCGTACAGCTCATGGAACACTTTGTACGGAAGCCGGTTTATATGATGATACATTATTTGTTCGTGGTCGTGAGGCATTGCTCCGCAACAAGGAACGTAATCGAATGCATCCATTGGCCGCTTACCTGGCGGAACAATACGCATGGAGTTTACTGGATCAATGGAAAGTAATTGAAGCAGAAAAACAATTTGGTGAAGCTCTTCTTATTCGTGCGGCAAACTACCGTGAATCCAAAAATCCTAGAGCTTACATTCATTTTCTCCACGATCAACACGGACTCGCAATGACACTTCGTTATCTCGGCAATACAGATCGTGCCGTTGAAGAATATCGTAAAACATTGACACTGATTGATGAAGAGCTTCAAAAGAATTCGGAAATATTGAAACAACATCATTCTTCTCCGTTGTTATTGGATGCGTTACATTTAGAAAAGAGACTTCGCGAACGGGCTGCCAATACGCGTGAACGTTTGGCGGATTGTACTTTGTATGGCGGAGCGGCTTCGGGAGTCGGGCAGGGGAAACTTAACGAAATGATCCAACTTTACAAAGAAGCCGCAGAATTTTATGACTGGACAATAGAAATTCGCGCAATGCAATACAAACTGGCAATAGCTCTTTTACTTCAAGAAAAAATTAAAGATGCCGAACAAATACTTGCCGAACTCAATATACAAAAGCAACACCAAGATGTTGTATCACTTCGAAATGAGTTAATCCGTCAGGTTGTGGAGGCGTTGCTGGCTTACCGAAACAATATTAACACTCCGACAGAACGTAAACGTCTTCTCCGGCAATTTTTGCAACAGTTTACAATTCCGGGCAATCCGGCAAACGCAGACGCTGCACGCCGGGAAACATTAGAATTACGATTATTTTGTGCGGAATCGCTTGTCAATAATGCGTTGGAAGAATCGGATTTTCGTGCTTTACAGCGTGATTTACCTTTGTTGTTACAACCGTTGGGATTTTTTATGGAACGTCCGGCTTCGCGTCCGTTTATTCGGCGAATTAGTGATTTAGTTGTTCGGTCCGGGGCGTTACTGTACGAAAATTCGGATGATCCGGCAATAAAACAGTTACAAATTATTACAATTGTCCGGTTGCTTGAAGGAATGAGATTACGGACGGAATCGACCGCCCCTTCAATACAATCCGTTTCGGAAACAACTCCCAGTCTTGTTGTTTTTTTCCTAACAGAAGAACCTAAAGACGGTTTGGTTATTTTCTATCCGCAAGATGGTCGTTCCGGCAATTTGTTTCGATTACCGTTGACGCGAAAACAGATCAAAAGCGGAAAAAAAACAGACGAATCATGGCATCTCAACAAACAACTTCTTCAATTACTCCATGAAGAACGAAATGCCGGACGAACAGTAATTATTTCATGGAACGATGAAGCGTCGTGGGCAAGACCCGAAGACGCACTCACCGAAGCCGATTGGCTTTTCGATCATGAATGGAATATAAAGTAGTTGATAATTGAGAGTTGAGAGTGTCGCATGCGAATTACTACCTAAACGGCAATAATTCCGCTTGCGGCACTATCAACTCTCCACTATCAACTATCAACTATCAACTACTATCTCGCCCTTGCAGGGCTTTTTGTAATAGGGAGTTCCTGATCCGGCGGTTGCGCATTTCACCCCCCTAGCGGGGTTAAGATCAAAAAACAAAAATTTCATTGATAGATTACCTTTATCTTATTACCTCACGGAATACACAGAATGTACGGAAATAGGAATTTATTTTAAACTCAATAAAAAATAGTTCGCAAAAATAAATCCGTGCTGTTAAGAATTGTCATTTGTATTCTGTGTTTAAAATGCTATTGAATAGTTACAATCAAATTGAAAAACATCAAGAATTGCTCTGGTCTCTCTGTAAACTCTGTGTTCTCGGCGGTTAATAAAAATAGACAGTTACTTCGGATTGACATTGAATGAAAAAGTTGGTATCGTTAATAGTGTCAGTTATGGGAAATTCTCATTTTGAAAAAGAGAACCACCTGATAGGAAACAAAAAAACTCGTACTATTACAGCTATTTTAATTCTCAAATATCATGCTCCTCAGTAACGAAGAAAAACTGAATACAATTGTTAGTTTGTTACGGAAATACAAACGTGTGTTGTTTATTACCGGAGCCGGTATTTCTGCGGACAGCGGTTTACCGACTTATCGCGGGATTGGCGGATTGTATAATCAGGGACAAACAGAAGAAGGATATACAATTGAAGAATGTCTTTCCGGTTCAATGTTTCAAAGGAAACCGGAAATTACCTGGAAATATATGTTTCAATTAGGTATTGCGGTTGCAGAACATCAACCCAATAACGCTCACCGGATTATTGCCGAATGGGAAAAACGGTTGACCTCTATCGGCGGCAATGTTGTTGTCGTTACGCAAAATATTGACAACTATCATCGTGCCGCCGGATCAAGGAATGTGTACGAATTTCATGGTTCGCTGAGAACTCTTTATTGTACCAATTGTTCCTGGTCGGAAGAATTAACGGCAAACACCGCAGCATTGGCACGGTTCAAAGAATTACAAAAAACACTTCCGCCGCATTGTCCTGAATGCTATGCGGTTATTCGTCCGCGTGTGGTTTTGTTTGAGGAGATGCTTCCGCTTCATGAAATAGAGAAATTTCAGTACGAATTTAATAACGGTAAAGGTTTTGATTTGGTTTTTTCCATTGGTACTTCGGCAATGTTTCCGTACATTACCAGTCCGGTACGAATTGCGGCGTTGCAAAAAATTCCGACAATTGAAATCAATCCGGTTGAAAGTGATTTATCACGTTATGTCGAAATTCATCTCCCAATGCGTGCTGCCGAAGCACTTTCGGAAATTGAAAAACGTTGGGTAACAAAAAAGTTGTAGTCCTTTCAGAATAACAGTCTATTTTATTTAGCACAGAAAACACCGAATACATAGAATGTATAAAAAGAATGTATAAAAATTACAAAATTGACATAATTTTCACAATTTATAAATTTACAACAATAAGTAAAAAAATGTATCAATTATGCAATTTGTGTTAATTTTGTAAAAAAAATAAATTGACCGTTACCTTTCAATGTGTAGAAAAAATATTTTTTCATGTTACGTGAACGATTAAAAAATAGGCAGTTACAATGAAACGTATTCTTTTAATTGTGGAGACATCACGATCTTATGGTCGTGATATTATGTTGGGTATTTCGCGGTTTGCATTAGAGCATGGTAATTGGTCTATTCATTTTGATGATCGCGGTCTCCTCGAAGAACCCGCCGATTGGCTTCGTTATTGGAAAGGCGATGGTATTATTTCCCGAACAGCAATTCCGTCATTACAACGTATTTTGACTCAAAAATGTTGCCCGCATGTCGAGTTGCACGGCGACGAAAAAAAACATCTTTCTGAAGTTCGTATTTGTGACAAAACACTCGGAGAAATGGCTGCTAACTATTTTATTGAACGCGGGTTTCAATATTTTGGTTTTTATTCCTGCAGTACACCTTGGTGGGTTCTTTCCCGGCGGCTTGTGTACGAAAAAACAATCACTCAACGCGGTTTTATTTGCAACATTTATTCCGGTCATTCCGATAAGTTGTTAATGTTACATCCGGTTTGGGAAAACCGGTTTGAAAAACCGTTGCGGAAATGGTTGGAATCACTTCCCAAACCGATTGGAATTTGGGTTGTTACGGATCATCAGGCGGTTCGTGTTTTGGAAGGTTGCCGTGATCTTAAACTCCGTGTTCCAGAAGATGTTGCTATTCTTGGTACGTCAAATGATACGTTGCTTTGTAATTTGACTTCGCCGCCTCTTTCCAGTATTGATGTCAATGGTGTAACTATTGGATACGAAGCGGCACGTCTGTTACAATTAAAAATGGACGGCATCAAACCCGTAGAATCTCCCGTGAATATTCCGCCGCTTCAGGTTGTAACACGGCAATCCACCGATGTCATCGCCATTCCCGAACCCGATGTCGCTACCGCATTGGCTTTGATACGCGAACAAGCGTGTAAAGGAATAAACGTTTCTCAAATAGTCGAAGAAATCGGTATTTCACGGCGTTCTCTGGAACGTTATTTCGCAAAGTATTTGAATCGTTCACCGCATGATGAAATTTTGCGGGTTCGTATCAACCATGCAAAAATTTTACTTCGCGCCACCAATCTTTCTTTCTCGGCGATTGCCAGAAAAACCGGTTTCACCAATCGTGACTATTTTATTTCCGCCTTTCATCGTAACACCGGCACCACTCCACAAATGTACCGCAACACAACATTTTCTATGTTCGATACTCAACTCCATGATTCCGGTACGGAAATCTCAACCGGTTCCGGCCAACCCCTTTCTCCAAGATAACGCCAAGGATGAATAGAACCCAGTTCCCACGCTTCCTCAAAATTCAGCCAATTGTTACGAATAAGCGGTTCAATCATCATGCGGAGCGACATTGCCGAACCTGCCATTAAATTTTCGTTTTCTGCCATTGAAAGTCTGCCTTCCGCCGTCAAAATAACATCGCCTCCAATAGATGATTGGTATCGCCCCGGCTTCATTCCGGCAAACATGGTACTGTCGCTTACCAGAAATGCTTTGTTTCGCTTAACTTTAATAATCGTTTGAAAAATGTCGCGCGAAAGATGAAAACCATCACCAATTAATGAAACCCAAAGCCGATCTTCAGCAAGTTGTGACCAGATTGGGTTCGGATGACGTGCCAACTGATTCGGAATACCGTTACCGAGATGTGTTGAAAGAGTTGCTCCGGCGTTGGCTGCCAGCGTGATTTCTTCCTGCGTCGCCAACGTATGACCAATCGCAACTCGAATACCAAGCGAACAAACGCCTTCAACAAATTGGACGGAATCTTGCCAATCCGGTGAAAATGTTAATAATTTAATTTTGTTCCGAAAAATATTCTGGAGATGACGAATCCGGTCAAGATTGGGTGCGCAAATCCATTTCACATCATGCGCTCCTCGCGCTCCAGGAACTGATGAAATAAACGGACCTTCCAAATGAAGACCAAGAATCGCTGCACCTGAAGAATTATTTGCAGCAAGAATTGTTCGCGCTAACGATTCTATCACTTCAAAATCGTTCGTAACCAAAGTCGGCAAAAAACCTACCACACCTTCAGCATAAAGAAGCCGGCACACTTCTTCAACCTCTTCCGTTTGAAGCGACGGATTATTAAAATCAATTCCGGCAAAACCATTAACCTGAAGATCAACCAAACCAGGAAGTTTCATAATTGATAACATGAAAAAATACGTAATGAATGTATGGATATTAAATTAATGTCCATAATCAAAAGGAAAACCAACTTTCTCCCAAAAGTGATCTAACCGTAACAGTCTAATGTTATTAACGAACACATAATTCAAATCGTCCGCAGATGACGCAGATTTTCGCAAATTATTTTAAAAAGTTTTTTGAAAATAATTTTTTGTATTTTTTGTATTTTTTGTCTATTCTTCCTTTGTTTGTGTCGTTATTCCGTATTCTCAAAAAAGAATCCTTGAAAATCCACGAAGATCGAATATCTGTGAAAATCTGCGGACGAAAATAAACAATTACCAATATTTTATGTTTCAGCGATGGTTTCAACAAAATGAAACAACAATTGTTGTAAGGGAACGTGATCAATTGTTTCAATAACTTCACGGGCTTTGTTTGCGTAACGTCTGATTAATTGCCGTGCTTTTTCGAATACGCCGTTTTTTTGAAGTTGTTCAAAAATATCCTGTATGGAATTGTGTTGATTGAAGTTGAAATTTGCAAGGACACGGAGCAGAGTTGGGCGGTTTTGAATGTAATCAGCTCCAAATGTTTGTTTGTTTAACCGGTCAGGAAGCCAATCATCCAAATCATTTTTAATTTGATATGCAACACCAAGATGTCGGGAAAACCGTTCCAATATTGTTTTGACTTTACGGTAAAACCCAATATCAATAGCCCCGGAAGCAACCGCCAGCAAAACACCAATAATCAATGCAGCTTCAAAAGCCGGTGCTGTTTTTAAAACATAAATTTTCAGAATGTCCGAAGGTTCCGGCAAATTTTGTTGCGATTTCCAATGAAGTTCCGCTCCTTGACCTTCACAAAGCCGAAGATGAGCCGAACTCAAAACATGAAGCATTTCAATAACAATTTCGTCACGCAAAACAGCGTTTTGAAATGGGATACGATTACGAATCTCCGTAATCTGATGATAACCCCAGCCAAGTAAATAATCACCAATGTTAATTGCTGCCGCAGTACCATACAATTGGTGTAATGTCGGTTGACCATACCGAAATAAGTCCTCATCCTCAATATCATCATGAATTAAAGAAGCTTTGTGAAAAGATTCCATTGCCGCAGCAGTTTTCGTAACCCAATCGGGGAATTGCGCAACATATTTTTCTCCGTCCGGTGTTGTTCCCAATGAACCGGTTAAGGCATCATAGGCTGCCAGTACAATAAACGGACGATAATATTTTCCGCCGTAAGACAGATAATTCAAACCAATTCGGCCGGCAGTTCGAATCGGATGATCCAGAGGTAACAACTCCGGTTCTGATTTCGATAATAATTCCGGCGGCGATTGTTGGAATGATTGTTGTAACGATTGTTGGAATAATTGTTCCTGCGGTTTTTCAAACAATTTTGCTGTGCCGCGTAAGAGATGAATCCAGGTCGGCTGTTTTGAAACAGAAGAAGATTTTTCATGGAATGGTTTGAACGGCGTTTGAATCATTTCCGTAACCCAATCAATATCCGTTATCGAATCACGGCAATTCGAAGCATGAAGCGGAACCGCCATTGCCGGAATTCCGGTGAGTTGTAACTTTTCAAACACCCGCTCCAATGACCGAAGGCAGCCAACACCAAGAATGGCATCAACCTTACCGTTCAAAATCCATTGCATCACAATCGGAGAACCTTCGGCAATCATCACATGATAACCAAGTGATTTCGCTAAAGTTTTCAGATTACCAAGTTCACAAGCACCGCAAGATTCACAACACAAACCAGATAAATCATATTTTGCCGGACAATATTCCACAGAACGCATGCAATGAGGAAGTAACAAAAGACGCCGCCCAAAAGGAATTGTCAACACCTGGCTGCGCCATGTCCGGCTGCCAATCAACACCATACTCCAAGCAAGAAATTGTTCATTGTTGACAACAGTTCGCGCCAGTTTTTCAAGATGATTCCGAGTCATCATGCCGGTCAGATCAAGCGTTTCGATTTTTGCACGAATTTGCTCCCGTACTTCCAAAGATGCCGGAACCTGTTGTAATTCAATCTTACCAATGGTTATTGCCATGAAATATCCCGTTTGTTGCCCGCATCGTTGCCGGAATCTCTTCTCGCTTGTTTCATTATTTCGTTTGTTTCATGTTCTCAAAAAAATTCTCCAAAAAACCGGCATAATTTTCGGACAAAAATTACCATTTTAATCCAAAAGTTTCACCGCCTGTTGAATGACCGGTTCCGCCCTTAAGTGGACCTTTGTGCGGATTCTTAATTTTCAATGTTGATCGAACCGACTCCGAATCTTTATGTTCGGTTGCAGTAACATTTTCAGGAGTATCTTCTACAGCATTTTCCGCAACAATTTCAGGTTCCGGTGTTATCGTAACAGCCTGCTTAATAGATAACGCAATTCGTTTCGCTTCGGAGTCAATGGACAAAATATAAACATCAACCCATTCGCCTTCCTTGACCACCTCACGAACATTCCCAACCCGTTTGTTGGACAATTCACTAATGTGAACCAATCCTTCCACACCAGGCATTAATTCAACAAATGCCCCAAAATCCATGATTTTAGTAACTTTACCGCGTGCTAATGTTTTTTCCTGAAACCGTTCCGAGATATTCGACCACGGATTGGAAGCGTCGTCACGATAAATCAGTGAAATACGATGATTGGTTTCATCAATTTTGGAGATTCGGACTTTAACACGTATTCCTTCGGTTAAAACATCGCTTGGATGGTTGATTCGTCCCCAAGACAACGCACTGATCGGAATAAATCCGTCAACACCGCCAAGATCAACAAACGCTCCAGCATCAATAATTTTTCGTACCAATCCTTCATGAATCTGACCAACTTCAAGATTTTCCCAAAGAGCAGTTTGTTTCTCTTCACGTTCCCGATTCAACAAAGCACGCCGGCTTAAAACCAGATTACGCCGTTCAATATCAACCTCCTCAACAATACAATTCAACTTTTGACCAACATATTGTTCTGTGTCCTCAACACGGAAAAGTTCAATCTGACTAATAGGAATAAAACCGCGCAACCGATTAACCTCACATTCCAAACCGCCGCTGTTGGTTTTTGTAATTTTGGCTTCAACAATCATTCCCTCATGAATTTGCGACCAGTCGCGAACATCAGCAGCCGCTAACGGTACCGAAACATCGTAAAGCCCTTCCTCCGGCATGAAACGAACTATCGTAACTTCAAGTAATTGACCGGGTTGCGGCTCGGCGTCCGCCGGAAACATCTTGAGCGAGACAACCCCTTGCTCCCGCACTCCAAGATCAAGAAAAATACTGTCACCATGAAGCGAAATTACTGTTGCTTTAAGTTTGGTTTCCGGCTCCAAAATCTCCCGATCCGCAACCGCTTCCGATTTGCTAATCAAAACATCAAGAGATTCACCAAGCGATTCTCCGCTAAAAACCGCATTAAATTCGTCTTCCAAATCATCCGACATTTTACCATCACGAATTTTCGGAATCGGAATACGATTCACCGCCGCAGGCGAACTATTTCGTAACGACTTTTCACCGTCTCCAGTCAAAGGTTCTGGAATACCGGAATTATTAGCGAGATTGTTTTCGGTTTTTTCCTCGCCGGACAAAGATGTTTCCGTTTTAGTCTGAGAAAACTCTTCGCCAACCACCGGAATATTCGGCTTGGAACGGTACGCTTCAGGATTCCGCTGGGAACCAATCAAACGCTTGCGAAGAGAGGAAAATATAGAACTAATCGGACGATTTTGATTTTCAGATGGATCAGTTTCAGAAGTCATAATAAAATTGTCAATAAATTTCTTAACAAAAATTTGTAATATAAATTAGGAAAATAAAATCTGACCGGTTGACCAACCGCCATTAGAACTTTCAGTAAAAAAAACTGCTTGCCCTGTTGTAAGCCGTTCCATACCCCAAATTTTATTTCAAATACAATTAAAAATCAAAAAAACAAAACTCTCAGTAAAACATAAAATCGTAAAATTAAAACATAAAACGGATAGTAAACCTCGTTGACATTCCCAATTCACGATCATAATACTAATTAAAAATTACGGTAATTATGGTAATTACAATAACACGATTTATTGAACTAAAACTTACGAGGTTCAAAACCTTCCGGAACTTCAATTTTGACCGTGTCGCCACTCTGGGTAATAACGAAAAAACCTGATTCAATCGTAAATTTTTTAACTTTATCAAGAAAAATACCGCCGGCAACTGCTCCAATAAGTTCTTTATGCCGTTTATCCGGAGATTGATCATAAAACCGGCGTAACGTATTCATTCGTGCAATATGCCTCGTAATATCGTAAGTTTTGGGTTTCGCTTTAACCTCCACCGCAACAATTGTATTATTGTTCTCAAGCAAAATATCCACCTGAGCCACAGAACTGCCATCCATCGAAAACACCATACCATAAGGTTCAACAGTGTCAAAATGATAACCCAATTTCTTGAACATTTCCAACGTGTTCGGCGCAATCAAATGTTCTATCAATTCGCCAAAACGATTGCCCAAGTCTCCCACTTTTTTACCCAAATTAGTTACAATACGGTTTGCTTTTTCGACAATTCTATCTATCTTATCTAAGCGTTTTTCAACAATCTTTTGTTTTTTCTCCGTTTCTTTTCGTAATTTTTCGGTAGCTTTTTGTAATTTTTCTGTGTCCTTTTGCATGTCCTCTCGTAATTTTTCAGCTTCTTTTCGGCGTTCTTCAGCCTCCTTTTGGCGTTCTTCGGCTTCCTTTTGGCGTTCTTTTCGGCGTTCTTCAGCCTCCTTTTGGCGTTCTTCGGCTTCCTTTTGGCGTTCTTTTTGGCGTTCTTCGGCTTCCTTTTGGCGTTCTTCGGTCTCCTTTTGGCGTTCTTTTCGGCGTTCTTCGGCTTCCTTTTGGTACTGCTCTTCAAACATCTTTTGTTGCTCTTCAAATATCTTTCGTTGATCTTCTGCTGCTTTTCGATGACTTTCAACCATCTTTCGTTGTTCTTCAGCTGCTTTTCGTTGTTCTTCAACTATTTTACGTTGTTCTTCAGCTATTTTTCGTTGCTCTTCAACCAATTTCTGACGTTCTTCAGCTTCACGTTCCAGAATAGCATCGTATTTGGTTTGTAATCTTTGAATGCTATTTTGAGTTTCTTGAATACTGTTTTGAGTTTCCAGAATACTTGCCCAAACCTTTTCAAATGTTAGGTCTTTGGTGTAGGAAATAGAGTTGTCTGACATAAATAATATTCTCCTTAAATTTATTTTTATCGAGGAAAACAATCGTATGTAATTTTATTGCTGCAATTCACGGCAATTTCTTTATTATATCGGTAATAAAACAGCCAAAGTCAACATTAGTTTCGTAATCAACCCGTAATTCATAATTCATAATTCATAAAACCGGACAAAGTAATTTAACAATAGACTTATTTTTCCAAATCTCAAAACAAGATTAAATAAATTTTATTGTTGCGATTATAAAGAAGTTTAAGAATTTTCTTTGGAATGACTGTCAATTCTTTAATTTGTTGTAATGAAATTATCAATGAACCTATCTTTGAACAATTTTGGGTAATTATCTATTTTTTTGTGAAGTTCGTCAATAGACTTAATGAATTTGAAAATTTGGTTTTGGTACACACGGTACGATCATACTGTACGGGTCAACCAATACCGGAAAAACGGCAAAAACAATGAAAAAACCGCAATCAACAGGGTGTGGCGAACCGTACAAGGTTTTATGATTCTATTTTCTGAAGAAGGCGGTTTTTTGGTACAGTTTAATTTATTTCTTTACGATTCCTGTACGATAGTTTTAGCGGTTTGGCGGAAGAACCGGACACCTTCGGCGACTAACGGTTGGTTGTTATCCCAATCGGATTCATATTCAATTGAGAACGGCGCATTCACATGTTGTGCGGCGCATTCTTTCAAAATATCACCGATTTTGCAAACACCTTTACCGAGCGGAATATCATGTTTTTGTTCGTTGAGGTCTTTGATGTGAAAGCTGACGATTCGCCCTTTGAATTTCTGAACACATTCTAACGGATCAAGCCCGCTTCGATACCAATGTCCGGTATCACAACATGCTCCAATACGGGTACTGCAATCTTTGAGATGATCGAGAACAATTTGCGGATCCCAATAGATGGAAGGTTTGGGGTGATTATGAAGTCCGACACTAATACGGTATTCTTCGGCTAATTTATTAACATCTGCCAATTTATCGAATGCGGGTTCGCAGTTGAGTACGGAAATACCGACGGTTGCGGCAAATTCAAAATGTTCCCGATTACCCGGACAAACACCCATTGCGTGAGGCACACATTCGTTTTCTGCAAGCAGTTCACGGAATTTTTTGAAGGCATCTTTATTTTCAGATTTGAGCAAATCGGGACCAACTCGAACACCAGAGTCTTTCGACAATTTCTGACCGCTAAACAGTTCAAAACTCGCCACACCGCAAGCCCGAACTTTTTTAATCGCTTCTTCAAATGGAAATCGGTTAAATGAATAGATTTGGGGACCGATTTTCCAGCCGAGTATGACGGCATAGATTTTGTCTTGACCGGCGTTTTCTTCCTGCGCCGAAACGGAAGTCAACATCTGAGAACCAAACAATACTGTACCGCCAAGTATTGCGGTATTACGTAACATTTCACGTCGTGTAGCCATAAGTTCTTCTCCTTAAGGAAATTGGGTTTGAAACAAACAATGACCAGTATGCTTACGACAATTTACCGGTCAAAAGGCAGAAGTCTAACATATTGCTGCTGCGATTGCAAGAGTCCAATTATAGAATCATAAAATATTCCCTAGTGTTCACAGGCTGGTTGTTAAAATGATTAAAAAAATTGGGGTGATTTCGGCATTTTGCGGGGTTATTGTTGTAACTGTCTATTTTATTATATACTCATCGCACATTAAAATTCGGTTTTATAAGAACAGAATTTTTGTGTCTTTTATTTAAAAATTCCGTCAAAAGGTATCTGTTTATTTTTAACACGAAATACACGAAATTTCACGAAACACACAAAAATTATACGAAAATGACAACAAAAAAATTTTTTTCGTATGTTTCGTGTCATTTTGTGTGTTTCGTGTTAAAAAAATTAAAACAAAAATGTCAAAAATAAACAGTTACTTATTGTTCACGTGAATTATCCAAAGGTAGGCAATGTTTCGCTAAAATATTGCAAAACATTGCGAAACATTGTGTTGGCGTACTTACCGACTTGACATTGTTGACGGTTTGGCGATCACTCGACAAAATAACGGGTCATGTTTCATGGACGAGTATTTCCCAAAGAGCTTCCAAAGATTGCGGAATAACTTTTACGGAGCTGATTGTTGTGACGAAATTGGTATCGCCGTTCCAACGCGGAACAATATGCCAATGTAAATGTCCGGGCAAACCCGCTCCGGCAGAATGACCAAGATTCAAACCAATATTAAAACCATTGGGATTCATTTTTTGTTCTAAAATTTTTGTCCAGAGGTCGATTTCCCGAATTACTTCGAGTTTTTCTGTTTCGGTCAACCCGTCAAGACGTCCACAATGGCAACGCGGAGCAATTAAAAGATGACCATTGTTATACGGAAAACGATTTAAGAGAGTTATTGTCAATTCTGTCCGGCGAACAATAAACCGCTGCCGATCATGCTGTTCATCGAAAACACCTTGACAAATAAAACAATCAGGATCGGCGTTGGGACCTACGGCAACTGTTTCCGGTTCTGCTGTTTCCTTTTCCCCAATATACGCCATACGCCAAGGCGCCCAAAGTGTTTCGAGTTTATTATTTTCCATTTTCAGCAATAAGATAAAAATCAAAAAGGTAAAGGTAACTTCTAAAAACTAATATATTAGGAGGAACGCAGGCGTCTCGCCTGCCCTGTTTTTTTACAAAAAACTCCTAAAAATGCGGTCGAGACGACCGTGTTCCTTCTAACAATAAATTTTTTACATTATAGGTTTTTAGAAGTTCCCATAAGAGATTAACGAAATGCCGCGAAAATAGAACCAAAAAAATTATTCCACGGATAGATTACAAATGGAATTATTCAGAGATGCCCCAACTTTAATACCCAAAACACAACACCCAGTGAATACTAATAATCTTTTTGGGAAAATTTGGGGTATGGGCTTGTCATTTTGTTGAATTGCGTCTAATATATTGACTTAATTATTTTATTTGGTGAAATTTAGTGAAAATTGGTGATTTTGTTCCGAATGGTTTTGATTTAATTTTGCTCAACTTTTTCAGATAGTGTTTATTACAATGAAATTTGATGACATAATATTTTTTATTCCGCTTTTTGCTCAAGAAGCTCCGCCAGCATCACAACCATCAGGAGGCGGATTTTCTGTTATTCTGTTGATGCTTTCGTTTTTTTTCGTTTTCTATTGGTTGTTTATGCTGCGCCCGCAACAAAAACAAGAAGAGAAACATCGTAAAATGTTGAACTCCCTGGAAAAAAATGATCGAGTTTTAACCGTCGGCGGAATGATTGCGGCGATTCACTCTGTGGATAAAGAAAAAAATGAAATTGTCCTCAAAGTTGATGATTCCAACGGAACAAAAATTAAATTTCACCTTACGGCTATTGAAATGGTTTTCCCAAAAGACAAAGATGGTGATAAAACCAATAAATAAACCTCAAATCACTAAATACCCAATCACTAAACACCCAATCACTAACATCAAAATTAAAAACGCCTATTGTTTTAGGCGGTGAAAAATACAATTACAATTTTCCATTCTCAATTTTCATTCAATTTTCAATTCAAATTTTAATTAACATGAACCGGACTTCTTTTCCAAGAATTCTTAATTTTGTTGCCGTTGCCCTAATTTTGGGATTGTTGTACTTACTGAGTTTGCCGAAAAACACGGCGCAAGAAACAGTTGTTCCTGCCCCCGTAACTTCAACGGAAACCGCAACTCCGGTAACTTCGGAAACACCTGTTACACCGGCAGCCCCGGCAGTTCCAACAGCCGAACCGCAACCAATTCCTGTTTTGCTTCCTGCGCCGGCAACTCCGCCTGCGGTTAATTCTACTAATTCTGTAGAACAACCGGCAGAGTCTCAACAACCGGTTGCGTCTCAACAACCGGCAGAGTCTCAACCGCCAACTCTCAAACCAGCAGAACCAACACCCGTAACACCCCAATCATCGGAATCATCGGAATCATCGGAATCATCAGAATCAACACCAACAGAATCCGATACAACACCTGTTACATTTCCAATAGTTGACCAAGACCCCAACGCTTCACCTTCATCATTTGCGGATGTTCCTGAAGCAGATGTTTCTGAAACAGTATCGGAGCAATCGGAAGAAGTTTCACAACCAAAATCATTAATACAGATTATACAAGCAGAATTTTTTCAGTGGGGAATCTTTTTATTGTTGGTTTTTGGTTGTTTCTTTGCCGGACATTATTTAGCGAAATACTGGCGGTTACCGGAACATAATATTAAGATTTTTATTGTGTTATTGGCATTTTTGGGGAGTATAACTGCGGTAGTACTTGGTTGGCATCGATTAACACTTGGTATTGATTTACAGGGCGGAGTGGTATTAATTTACGATGCGATCCCAATTCGAACTTCAGGCGATGCGGATGGCGTCGGCGAAACTCCCCAATCGCTTAATATGGATAAACTGACACGGGCAATTACAAAACGAATTAACCCCGGCGGTGTCCGTGAAATCTCCATTACAAAATTAGGAACACGCCAAATTCAAGTTGTTATTCCTCGTGCGGAAGACGCCGAAGTCGCACGGATTGAACGTGTTATCAGTGAATCCGGTTCGTTGACATTCAGAATTCTTGCTTCCAAACTTTATGAAAAAGATAAGGATATTATCGCACGCGGTGAAAAAGAATCGGGGCGGGATATTCGGGATGCTTCAGGAAAATTGTTGGCTCGATGGGTTCCTATTGTTGATTCGGAAAAGACAAAGTTTATCAATAATCCCGATATCATTACACGGCAACGCAATGAACTATGGGAAGCGTTGTTACTGTTCAATGACGGTATTGATATTACGGGCGAGTCGCTGACTCATATCGGCAAGGGAATGAGCGAAAAAAATGAACAAGGAGTTTCTTTCAGCTTCAATTCGGTCGGAGCAAGCAAGTTCAAACGCCTAACCAGCGCAAATCGTCCCGATTCCGTACAATCACGGCTAAAACGTCAACTCGGTATCATTTTAAATGATCAACTGTATTCCGCTCCAATGATTGATGGGGTTATTTCTGATCGTGGAATTATCACTTTTGAACGGCGTGAAACTGATGAAGAACGAATTAAATTAAATAAAGATATTGAAGATTTAATTGATATTCTTACTGCTGGGGCATTGCCTGCTGATTTGAGCAAAGAACCTGTCAGCCGGCTTTTGATTGGCGCAACACTGGGAGCCGACACCATTCAAAAAGGTAAATTCGCCTTGATGGTTTCGGCAATTGCTATTATGGTATTTATGGTTATTTATTACCATTTGGCAGGGTTAATTGCCTGTTTCTGTGTGATTACGAACACGTCCTTACTTGTTGCGATTATGTTGGCACTCCATGCGGCGTTTACACTTCCCGGTCTTGCCGGTCTCGTCCTGACCATCGGAATGGCAGTAGACGCAAACATCCTGATTTACGAACGAATCCGCGAAGAACTGCTCGCCGGCGCATCACTCCGAATGGCAATTCGAAACGGTTATGCCAAAGCGTTTTCTGCTATTTTTGACTCAAATTTCACAACGATTGTCATTGGATTTATTCTCTATACCGTGGGAACAGAACAAGTTAAGGGTTTTGCGGTTACGTTGTTTTTGGGAATTGCTTTAAACATGTTTACTGCTATTTACTGTGCGCGGGTTATCATGGATGTCTTCGAAGCCCAACGCTGGATCAAAACATTCCACATGTTACAACTATTTCGGCGTCCCAATATCAATTTTCTTGGAGTGCGGTTTTTTAGTGTTGCGTTTTCGGTAATACTTGTGATTATTGGTCTTATTGCGGTAGTTGCACGCGGTCGGGGAATTCTTGATATTGATTTTATCGGCGGAGTGTCCATTGAAGTCGTGTGCAAGGAATCGCAGGATATTGGGCAAGTCCGCTCAAAACTTTACGAAAAAGATAAAACAATTACCGAAGAAGAAAATCGTTTAAATGATCTTGCTGTTCAAAATGTCCAGATGAACCTCAATAACGAACAAGATAAAAAAACACAAGAAAATACGCACTTTATTGTTACGACATCGATTCCGCAACTTGCCGGCGGTAAGGAAGTAAAACCGGAACAATATTTAGTAACCGTTCGGAATATCCTCAAAGAAACTTTTGGTGATGCGCTGGTTTATTGCAAGCTGGATTACACGTTTGGAGAAACAACCAAAGTTGGTGAACATGATGAAATTGCAATTCAATTAAATGTATTTCCAACTATCAACCACGATGCCCTTCGTTCAACAATTAACGCTGCAATTCATGAAGCGGTTGCAAACAAAGAATTGGAAAACGATTTTTCGTTCTCTATTTTGCGGGATGATTTTGTGGCGGGCAGTCAACAATCTTATTCTGATTGGACAGTCAAGGCGCAAGCTTCCAAAGAAGTTCTTGAAAAGGTTTTTGGTGCTTTGAAATTGGAAACGGATGGTACGCCCTATTTTCCGACATCAACAACAGTTGGCGGGTCGGTTGCTTATGACACGCGGGTTGCGGGTTTAGCGGCGATTATTACGAGTCTTATTTTTATTATTCTTTATATCTGGTTTCGGTTTCATCGATTGGTTTATGGTCTTGTGGCGGCGATTGGGTTATTCCATGATGTTTTTATTGTTCTGGGATTAATTGCGTTGAGTGCGTGGTTGGCAACTCCTCTTTCCTTCCTACAAGTTGAAGAATTTAAAATCGGTTTACCGGTTGTTGCTGCATTTCTGACGATTATCGGTTATTCTATTAACGACACAATTATTCTTTTTGACCGCATCCGTGAGAATATCGGCAAAAGTCCGGTTCTAACCGGTAAAATGATTAACAACGCAATCAATCAAACATTGTCCCGTACAATCCTTACTTCATTAACAACTTTTATTGTTTCGGTAATTTTGTATTTTTGGGGCGGTCAAGGAATTCACACATTTGCGTTTACTATTTCGTTGGGGGTCTTATTTGGAACGTACAGTACGATTGGGCTTTGTGCTCCATTGCTTTATTGGATGGAGTGCAAAAAACAAGACACCAATGAATTTAAAAAAGAATCTTGGTAATATTTCAGCGTCATTTTTGTTTTGAATTAGTCCCCAATAGAGGTTGAGAAGGAAAAATAAAAACGTTACTGAATAATTACAACTATTCACTATTCACTCATAACTATTAACTACTACTATCCTATCGCCTTTTTCTGTACATTCTTTGTATTCCGTGTTTAAAAAAGAAATAAACCGTTACTGAAATATTACTAATCTTCAAATATTTAAGGAAAAACAATAATGACAAAACCAAATTTCGATTCATTCAATTCTTCTAATTCTCAAAACGATTTTCTAACAGACTTTGATCTTTATCTTCTTGGTGAAGGTACACATTGGAAGAGTTATGAAAAACTTGGCGCTCATTTCCGTGAAGTCAATGGAGTTTTGGGAGTCAATTTTGCGGTTTGGGCTCCCAATGCGACAACAGTTAGTGTTATTGGCGAGTTTAATAATTGGAACGGAACCGTTCATCCAATGCACAAACATATTCCAACGGGTTTTTGGGAAATTTTTATTCCAAACGTGAAAGAATGGACAACTTATAAATATCTTGTCCGCAATGGCGATACTGTTTTTGAGAAATCCGATCCTGTTGGTTTTTATGCCGAAATACCGCCTTATACGGCATCAAAAGTTGTCGAACTTGACCGGTATCAGTGGAACGATGCTGATTGGCTTGAAAAACGTAAAAACCGCGACAATGACTGGTTATACAAACCGATTTCAATTTATGAAGTTCATCTTGGTTCTTGGCGTCGTCCTGGTGATAATCCGAACCGTTGGCTGACTTATCGTGATATTGCGGATCAATTGGTCGAATATGTTAAGGAGATGGGTTACACGCATATTGAATTACTTCCTGTTGCGGAACATCCGCTTTCGGCGAGTTGGGGTTATCAGATTGTTGGATATTTTTCAGTAACAAGCCGTTATGGTAGTCCTGAAGATTTTATGTATTTTGTTGATCGTTGTCATCAGAATGGAATTGGGGTGATTATTGATTGGGTTCCGGCGCATTTTCCGCGTGATGGTCATGGTCTGCGTCAATTTGACGGTACTGCATTGTATGAACACGCCGATCCGAAACAAGGTGAACACCGTGATTGGGGAACCCTGATTTTCAACTATGGACGTAATGAAGTTCGCAATTTTCTAGTTTCAAACGCAATTTTTTGGATCGATAAATATCATATAGACGGTCTTCGGGTTGATGCGGTGGCTTCAATGCTTTATCTTGATTACAGCCGGAAATCGGGCGACTGGATTCCCAATGAATTTGGCGGACGTGAAAATCTTAAAGCGATTGATTTTCTCAAAATATTGAATGAACAAATCGGCATTCAATTTCCCAATGTTTTAACAATTGCCGAAGAATCAACAGCATGGCCTGGGGTTTCGCGGCCGACTTATTGCGGCGGACTTGGTTTTTCGATGAAATGGAATATGGGTTGGATGAACGACACGTTAAGATATATGCGGCATAATCCGGTACATCGTAAATTTCACCATGACGAATTAACGTTTAGTTTAATTTATGCGTTTCATGAGAATTTCATTTTACCGATTTCGCATGATGAAGTGGTTCACGGTAAGGGTTCAATTTTGGATCAGGTTCCCGGTGATTTATGGCAAAAATTTGCCAATGCCCGTCTTTTGTACAGTTATATGTGGACGCATCCGGGTAAAAAACTGACTTTTATGGGTAATGAATTTGGTCAGTGGAATGAATGGAACTTCGATGAAAGTCTGCAATGGCATCTGTTACAATGGGAACCGCATCAAGGGTTACAACGTTGTGTTGCCGATTTGAATAAAATGTATCTTAACGAACCCGCTTTGTACGAAAATGATTTTGACGGACTCGGATTTGAATGGATTGATTGCCATAATTGGGAAACAAGTACATTTGCGTTTATCCGAAAAGCAAAAGAATGGCCCGATTTTCTTGTGGTGCTTTGTAATTTTACGCCGGTTCCGCGACGAATGAAGTTAGGAGTTCCGATCAAATGTTATTATGAGGAGATTTTCAGCAGTGATTCGGAATTTTACGGCGGCAGCAATACGGGCAACGGCCCCGGAATTGAAGCAACCGGCGAATGTTCACACAATCGTCCGGCTTCTATTGACGCTTATTTCCCGCCGCTGGGGGTTTCCGTACTAAAACCAAAATTCCAATAAAACTCCCGTTAAAAATTTCGTAATTGGTAATCTATCAAATCTATCAGTGGAATTTTTGTTTTTTGCTCTTAGCCCCGCTAAGGGCGTGAGAGTAGTTGGGAGTTGATAGTTGATAGTGGAGAGTGGATAGTGGATAGTGGATAGTGTCGCATGTGGAATTATTGCCGTTTAAGTAGTAATCCGCTTGCGACACTCTCCACTATCAACTCTCCACTATCAACTACTATCTTGTCCCTGCGGGACTAAGAAAACATAAGAGATTAAGAAAATGTCACGGAAATAGAACCCAAAAAATTATTCCACTGATAGATTACCGTAATTGTTTTATATTTTTTGAGAGAGATATTTAACCTGATGTTGGTTAATATTGTTAGGTTGAAGGTGTTGGGAGCGCAGATGCAGAGTTATTTTTGTTGGCACGTTCGCGATCACTCTGAACAAGTGGATTGGCTTCCGCTTCACGGATTGCTGCAACAGCTTGTTCTAATGTTAAAATTTCGTCAATATTTTTTGGAGAAAACCGGCGAATACAGGAAATAAACCAAATAAAAAGCGGTACAATAAGTCCAAGTCCCCAAAATGAAGCGGAAATAATTTGAAACCATGAATCGTAAATGTTTTCTTTCAACAAAAACGGATTCAATGCCGAAAAAATACTTTTCGAATACATGTCATAAAAATCGAACGATGTCGAATTTTGGAACAAAAAAGCAGTGAGCATTCCGCCTAGAACAAAAAAGCAAAACAAAATGAATATTATTGTTAATACTTTATTAGAGGGGATTGGTTTGGGAAAAAGATATGAAAGATAAGAACGAATAAGCATTGCAGTTACACAATAGTCGAAGGAAAACAAAAGCCAGCCAAACGGGTATAAGTTAAAAGATTCTCCTGTTTGATTTACAGCAACGAGAAAAATTCCCAATCCCAATAAAATAAGCCAAACCAAACCGTTGGCGGCACCTGTGTAAAACGGAAACAAAAAGATACGGAAAATAAAATGTTTCGGCAATGTCCGTTTTATTCGGACGCTCCATGTTTCTTGTTCACAGACAACCATGACGAGGAGTATGGTTACGGCGATAGTCCATGAATAAACCCAAAGAACTAAGGGATTTGTTGTGAAGGAAAATGGCGGGATGATAAACGAAATCAGGAATGAGACGAAATAAATAGCTGTTACAGTTAAGCGGATGGGAAGTAAACGGTTTGATGCGGTTGGAGCAATCGAAGTGATAGCTCCGGCAAGGAAAACCGCAAAAATCATTCCGGCAAACAAAAAGGATACGATAAGTCCTGACCAATTAGCATAACCATGACCAAACAAAACATAAGAAAAAATAAAAGAAAGAAGAATCTGAATCCCCAAAATCACAACAAAAAAACCGCCGCCTAAAAGGACAACCATTTGAACTTTCGTCCGAATATTGGAACAAATACAAATTGCCATTCCATTGAAAACCTGAATTGTTGTAAAAATACTAATAAATGTAAAAATAACAAATTCAATATCGAGACCGCGCAACAAATAAGCAACCATAACAAACGGAGCGGTTATACTCATTAAGAGAACTGTTAAAATAGCACCGGCAAGAGCTTTACCGAAAACGATTGTGGAGGGTTTTAATGCGGACGTGAACATTAAATCGCCGTTAATTCGTTCAGAAGTGGTTGTCTGGGCAGTGTGGGTGACAACCATCACGAAACCGACCATTCCCATTATTATTGACAAACTTCCGAAAAGATATCCGCCGCTGTCGTGAATTTGTGAGGAAGTTTGTTGAAACAACACGCTCATTAGGCACACCAACACCAAACCCACAACATACAAGTTAATCAATACAATGATAAACCGATTACGAACCTGTTGCCGAAGTTCCCGTAATAAAATCGGATTGATGTTGACCGAAAACTGTTTCAATTTCATTGTTACAAAATATATGGTTACGGCGTAACTGTTTAATCTGACGTAATCTAACGTAAAAACGTAAATAGTTTAATCTTCTGTAATTCCCTATTGAGACGGTAAAATGGGAAAAACAATAAAATTTAAGTAATTTATGAATGGTACTTTCGCAAAACGTGGCGAAACGAACATTAACAACTCCCTTATTTTATACATTTTACAAAAACCTGCAATCGAATTTAATATGGTTTTTACTAAAAAGTATAAAAGAAACTTCTAAAAAAACGAACCTTTTACTTAAATTGGTTGGCAAACCTTTTAGATTTTTAGGGGTGAGATTGGCAAAAAAACAAGATTTTTAGTAATTCCCTTTAGTTGATAGTGGAGAGTGTCGCAAGCGATTTACAAGTATTCCCGCTTAAAAAAATCCGCTTGCGGCACTCTCCACTATCAACTATCAACTACTTTCACACCCTTAGCGGGGTTAAGAGCAAAAAACAAAAATTACACTGATATATTACGTTGTTTTTAACTTCAATACTTTGATTTTACAATTGAAAAACAATAATAAATTATTGGGTGTTTAAGCCTACAAAATAAAGTACCTAAAAATAATAAAGCCTTGAAAAACAAAGGTATTTTGATGAGTATTTTTAGAAAAGGGCAGATTCAAATTACTAATTACTAATTTATGAACATAAGAAATTGTACACCGCTTCGTGTTGGAATTATCATTGGAGTTTCCCGTTTATTTGGCGGGGCCAAAGATTTGGCGTTAGATATTATCAACTCAATTATTCAATCGCCTCATCAACTTGCCGTTGTTTTTGCGGAGTCGCATGATCCTGTTTTGTCGTATTCCTCTCTTCAGCAACACGGAATATCAACATTTTCCCTGCCCCATACTTTTTGCGGTAACAGTAACGAAATCCGCCGAAAAATAACCGAACCACAATTTACCGAAGATCTCAATAGATTGAGAAAGATTCCTTTTGATCTTGGTATTTCGTTTTATGCGAACTGGCTTCCTCCAGCAGTGATTGCTTTGCCTCGTTTGGGTTTTATCAATTTGCATCCGTCCCCTCTGCCAATGCTGACCGGTTACGAAACGGAACGCTTTCATGTTCTCACGAATCGTCGGAAAAGTTGGGGAACCATTCATTATCTTGTCGAAAAATTCGATGCAGGAAATATTCTGGCACGCGGCAATATTGTTGAACTTCCCGAAAATATGACGCCCATGACCGTTTACGAACAACTAATCGGTAACTGTATTCCGGCTCTTCGTCGGGTTCTTGACGATTTTGCGTCGGGTAAACCAATGCCCGGCGAACCACAAGATGAATCACAACGAACTTACGCAACTCATCAGGATGCTATTCGGGAATCCGTAATCCAATGGGAAACAGATACCAATCTAAAACTTGATTGTCGATTCAGAGCCTATTGTACCGCAAACGATGGAATGATTTTACGTGCCGAAATAGATGGTCAACTTCATGAAATTACCAATATTATGCTATTGTCGGATAATCATAATATTAATTACAATATTAGTCGTCCAGGACAAAAAATCAGAGAATTTCAACAAAATGCCCCGTTTGGTAAGGCAACAGTCATCAAAACATTAGAAGGGGTTGCTCTCGTAAAAATACGGAATTGAAATAGAACAATTTGACAATTTCGCACAAGATATTTTTAAAAAAATTGGTAATATATTCCGTGAAATTTTTGTGTGAAACACCGAAAAAGCAATAATTCAAAGGTACAATGTTTCACCGAAGGACTTTCACCCGCCATTGCGTCGGCAATAGCCGACTTGACCCTGTTTACGGACAGAAATGGGAAACAATCAGGAATTTTTTACTCTATTTGTTGCATACCGTCGATTTACAAGATAGATGATTCCGGTACAGATAATACAAACTAACGCTGTTAATCCGATACCGGTACGTTCCCCAAACATTAACGCCGATGCAAAAATTATTGGTCCGAACGCTTGACCTAATCTTGAAACAAGTTCATAGTAGGCAATTGCATTTTCTTCTCCAACTTCCCGCACTCCCCGTAACGAAAGATAGTAATAATTCAAACAAGGCTCCGCAAAACCATCGCAAATTCCCAATGCAAGAATTGTCATCACCGCCCCAAAATAGGAACCCGTAAATACGAAAAATAACGTGCAACAAACCCAAAGCGTCGCCGTAAAATAAACCGATTGCTCATGCGTCAGAAAACGGCGAATCGTTGACGTCAACGGCGGCCCAAGATACACCGTAAACAATCCGGCAGCAAGCAAAACAATTCCAACCATCGATATGCTGATTCCATGACGGTCAGCAAAAATCGGAAAATAATAATATGAAAACGCAACAATAATATACGTCGGAATCGTATTGCAAAGAAACAACGTCAAAACTTGCGGATCTCTCAAAAGACAAATTACCGTCTTAAATGGATTACGTTTTTTCTCTTTGATTTTTTCTTGATTTGAATTTTGAATAGACTCTTTGATTTTATTACTGAAATGTCTTACATATTCACTGAGTTGAAACTGCTCAAACAAAACGCAAAGAATCATTACTCCAAATGCAGTAAAGAACGACACCGAATAACCAAATTGATCGGCAATAACTGCGCCAAGTATAATTCCGACATTGACTCCGGCAGTCCAACCGGCGTAAAAATGAGCGTAACCGAGTTCGCTTTTTTCTACATCGGTTTCCAACAACACGACTTGGCGGATAGTAATAAAAGTTAATCCGCCGCCCAAACCAACTAATGCCTGCGATAGCGTAAATGATAACATGTCAAACGAAAAAGCTGCAAGAAGAAAACCCAACGAAGAACAAAGAAATCCCGCATACATCAGAAATCTCAATCTTTGCGGCGATGAAAAAATTCCGGCAATAATCGAACCAATTCCAAATGTAAACATAATCACCGTATAAGGAATCGCAAGAACAATACTTTCCGAAATACCCGGTATCTCATGATAAAACGATTTCATCATCAACGGCAAAAATGAAAGCGAAATAGAATCGGCAATAAAATAAAGAAACACCAAACTTCGCGTAAGATAACACGGCGAATAATTATCCAAGTCGCTTTTTCGTAATCGCGGGGCTTCGGTTTTGTTTAAGATTTTCCGTCCTGCCAAAAGATAGGCGCGGTTGTGTTGCCGTATTAAATTGACGGCAAAGATCAATTCAATAAGAACCAACACCATAATAATAAGAAAAATTCCCGTTTCAAGAAGAAGTTTTTGCAACAGTTGCCGATTGGCATTACGAAAAGTAAAAAGTTCACGGCTGACTTCTAATATTCCGACAACTTCTTGCGATTGGTTCCGAATAGGAGCAAGAGCATAAATCCAATCTCCCGAAATATCCGTACTTGTCGAAACAAATAATTCACCGTTCCATGCTTGGGAATAACCTTGTTCCAGATCGTCAAACCAGTCAAATGGAAATGCAGTGTTGACTGTTGTGTCTTGATAAATTTGAGCAAAAAGCCGATTATTTTTCACAGTATAAACCGCATAAAGATAACCGCTCAACAAGGGTTGATTGATATCAAAACGGCTATCAAGGTCATTACGGAGATCGTGATAATTCTTGTTGTAATAGTCTCCAATTTTATTGATCTGTTCGAGTTTATCACCATCCAATGAGTTGGCAATTTCAAAAGCCAGCAAACTAATATGTTGATAAACATTGTCTTCATTTATTTTCACTAATTGACTTATCGTGCCGAAAAACGCAATCAATGCCGTGATAACAACCGTAACAATAACAAGAAGCGATATTAAAAGAGTTATCCGAAACTGTTTGCCAAGCAAGAAAACATAAATTAACTTACAGAGATACGGAATAATCGTCAAAATAATCAGCCAAGCAAAACATTGAATAAACAAAACAAAACGATCTTGTTGAACAATAATAAACTCGGAATAACTTTTAATCTCGCCGGAATTTTTTATTGTATCTATCAGATAAATTTCAGACGCCGTCGCGGTGGAAATAATACCGTCAGGCGAAACGTTAATTCGGTAAATATCTTGGTCTGTCCTGAAAACGGTTTTTTGGGATTTGTCGGGTGCAACACAAATAATAGACCGACCTTTGAGATCAACAAAATAGATATTGCCGTGTTGATCTGTATCAAGTTCCCAAGGAACAGGTTGATTGTTTGTCAAGGTTGCAGAGGAATAATCATATAAAATTTTCTCGGTATGTTGGATGATTTGCCCATTTTTTTTTGTCCAAACAAAACTGTCTCCGAATGATGTTATGTCGGCAATGTCGCGGTCGGGAGTATGTGTTGGGGGAAATTGAAATATTGTTTGAGTAATTGGAGTAGTTTGAGTAGGACGGGATTTACCGGAATCAACATTGTAATGACATTGAACAACACGGTCATTGTACAATTCAAACCATGAAAGCGTTTGGTCATTTTCTGTGCCGTAATGCAGATATTTAATTCTGCCGTGATTTACCAAAACATTTTCTTTCTTTGCCGGATCATGTTCGAGCGTGTAGATTGTTTTGACAAAACGCCCTTTATTATCATACTGCAAGATTGATTCTCGGATGAAATATTCGTATTGTTCGTTGGGAATACCGTTAAGCAGATAAAATCCTCCGTCTGTTCGCGGAAGTATATCAATAGCGTAGAAAAAACCTTGCGAATGATGTTGTCTTCCATCGATAGAGAAACGGAGATTTCCCTGAGAATCAGCAGCAACAACTCGGCATTGGAATTTGTCAATAACATAATATCCATTACGGTCAGCAACCGTAAATGTCGGATAAGACAGTTTTGAAGTTGTATAAAAACAACCAAAATCCGGTATTGCCCCAAACCAAAACAATAACGAAACAGCAACTAATTGCCCAAAAATAACTACTCTTGTAATGGATAACATGTTTTTTAATACGTATCGACCGCGTTTGTCGCTTCGTCCAGAATTAGAATTTTAGGATTCGTTAATAATACTCGCGCAATTGTTAATATACTGTACCCTATTTTAGTGGATAGTTGATAGTGGATAGTTGATAGTGTCGCAAGCGGATTTTAGCCGGAATGATTGCTGTTTGGTTAGTAATCCGCTTGCGACACTCTCCACTCTCCACTCTCCACTACTTTCAACACTTTGAGGAAAAACAGGTCTGACGTAAAATACGCAATACAAAAAAACTATCAATTTATAATTAGGATAGAGTATAAGTTACGAGAGTTCCGTATTTAAGTTACGAAGGTTTGGTATTATAACACAAAAATCCAGTACTTGTATATGGGACATCCGCTGCAACTCCCTGGTTTTCAGAGATTTCTACCAATATTACCTAGTGTTCACTGGTTGGTGTGTTCATTTCGGTAAACTCAAGGTAGGCAACCGTAGGTAAAAGCCATAGGTGAAAACCGTAGGTAAAAACCGTAGGTAAAAGCCGTAGGTGAAAACCGTAGGTGAAAACCGTAGGTGAAAACCGTAGGTGAAAACCTTTCGCCGAAATGTTGCGTTGTCGATAGGCAACTTTGCCCCAGTTTTCGGCTGGCAACCAGAAGAGATTCCAAACCGCTAGTAATTGTCTATTTTCGTCCGCAGATTGCGCAGATTTTCGCAGATTTTCGTTCACCGATCTTCGCAGAGATTCGATCTTCGTGGATTTTCAAGGATTCTTTTTTGAGAGTACGAAATAACGAAACAAACAAAGGAAGATATAGACAAAAAATACAAAAAATTATTTTCAAAAATTTTTTTAAAATAATTGTAATCTATCAGTGAAATTTTTGTTTTTCGCTCTTAACCCCGCTAGGGGTGTGAAATGCATAACCGGCGGTTGCGCTTCGCTTAACCTACGGTTATGCACATCTCGTCCCTGCGGGACT
>JAITIZ010000611.1 GCA_031279215.1 Planctomycetaceae bacterium | reverse complement strand
CTTTTTCGTTCTTCACCATTCGGCTTTACATTAGTCGAACTTCTTGTGGTGATTGCGATTATCGGTGTATTAATCGCTCTTCTGTTACCGGCGGTTCAGGCGGCACGCGAGGCTGCAAGAAGATCACAGTGTATCAACCATCTTAAACAAATCGGTATCGGTCTCCACAACATGCATGATACTCTCAAAGGACTTCCACCTGCTTGTATTGGCGGACTTCCACGAACAGGCTCAAGTACAACTTCGTCAACTGACCGTGCAACGTTTTTTGTTCTTCTTTACCCATACATCGAATTATCATCGCTTACTTCGATGTTACAAGAAAACAACACAACTCGTGGAACTGCAAGTGGTGATGTCAATAATTGTTATATTGGGATCGGTTCCTATTTTCACAAAGGATATTGGGATCAACTCAGTAACGAAGAAAAAAAAGCATTAAGTTCTGTTAGTATTTATCGATGCCCAACACGAAGCGGAAGTAAAGGATTTGCGGAACAAACTCTTCCCTCCGGTTTTAGCGATGCAGATCAGTTTGTTCCCGGTCCTTTTACAGATTATGCTGTAGTCATCAATTGGAGATCAGATTCTGGAGGAAATAATTGGCGACAACTTCATGCTCACACTCCTATACAACGAATAGAATTTCATGATGGACCATTACGGACAGCATTGTTGCAAAATTTACGTGATCCAAACCATTGGGAAGCACGAGATGATATGAACCGTTGGGCAGATGGTTCCAGTAACCAACTTGTAGTCGGGGAAAAACACATTCCAATTCCCGAAATTGGTTTGTGCGGACATGAATCAACCACTCCAGCACCTGGTTATGCACGCGGACACTGTTCTTACTTGGTTACGGGAAATCAACGGGTCGCCGGTGCATTTGCGGTGGCTTATAGTAGCGGGACGGGTTATGAAATTGGTTTATCGGATTATTTACCCGGTTATGGGTACAACAACCATTTCGGTAGCCTTCACCCCGGCGTTTGCAATTTCGTAATGGGTGACAGTTCCGTTCATTCAATTGCCGTAACAATCCCAACCTCAATTATTGTTGCATTGTCTAATGTCAATGATGGTAAAACAGTAAAATTTCCATAACAGAGTTTACTCTCATTGTGTATAAATTAGGCTATCATATTTTTCTATTGATTCGGGAACTTGAATCGGAATCGTATTATGATAGACTGTGTTTTCTTTAATCATAGAGTTTTAAAATTTTGGTAATATATCAATGGAATTTTTGTTTTTCGATCTTAACTCCGCTAGGGATGTGAAATCAGGACTCCTCCATTTTCCCAAAGCCCCGCAAGGGCGGGATTGATGATTGCTGCGGCTGATAATCTCATTCCGTACGGGGTTAAGAAGGAAAAATAAAAACACTATTGAATAATTACCCAAAAATCACTACTGAATAGATACTTTGCTTTTGAAATTTAACCAATTTAATTTTTTCTTAACTTTTTAGGAGGAAACGATGCGATTTTGTGTTTCGATTTTTACGATTTTTATTGTCTCTGTTTTTTCAACTTTCCTGTTTGCTCAAACGGAAGCCCCTATTGTTTTTGTTGAGGCGGAATCATTTACCGATAAAGGCGGTTGGGTTGTCGATCAACAATATATGGACGTCATGGGTTCACCGGTTCTTTTGGCTCACGGAATGGGCGAACCGGTTGCCGATGCCATAACGGAAATTGTTTTTCCCAAATCGGGAACGTATCGTGTTTTCGTCCGTACCCGAAATTGGGTTGCGCCGTGGACACCGGAATATGCGCCCGGAAAATTTCAAATGAGTGTGAACGATCAAAAATTGGAAACCGTTTTTGGAACCGAAGGAAATCCATGGCATTGGCAAAACGGCGGAACCGTTAATATCACAAATGAAAAAGTTAAAATTTCGTTACACGATTTAACGGGTTTTGACGGTCGGTTGGATGCCATCATTTTCACAGATGATAAAAATTACACACCGCCGGAAGATGTTCAAGAAATTGACAAAATTCGCCGCAAAACACTGAAATTAACAGCTTCACCGTTGGAGGCTCCGTTGGTGAAGGAAGGACCGTTTGATCTGGTGGTTGTTGGCGGCGGTATTGCCGGAATTTGTTCCGCAATTTCCGCTGCAAGACTTGATTGTAAAGTTGCGTTAATTCAAAACCGTCCGACTGTCGGCGGTAACAACAGTTCGGAAGTTCGTGTTCATCTTCAAGGCCGCATGGGACATCCGCCTTACCCCAATCTCGGAAATCTCGTACATGAACTCGATCCGCAACACGAAGGGAATGCCCAACCCGGTGAATATTACAAGGACGAAAAAAAACTTAACGCCGTTAAAGCCGAAAAAAATATTACCCTTTATCTGAACACTCATATTATTGCAGCAGAAACGGTGAAATCGGCGGATGGTTCGATTGAGATTAAATCGGTTATCGGTAAAAATATTGAAACGGGTCTTGAAACAAAATTTGCCGGTAAACTTTTTGCGGATTGCAGTGGTGACGGGAATCTTGGTTTTCTTGCCGGTGCGGAATGGCGAATGGGGCGTGAATCGAAAGCGGAAACCCGTGAAACGCTTGCACCGGAACAGCCCGATAAAATGACCATGGGCGCATCGGTTCAATGGTATTCTGTACCGGTTAAAGATGCTGATGGAAAACCGGTTAAGACGGAATTTCCGCCGCTTCCTTGGGCGCATCAATTTACGCACGCAAGTGCGCAACCGATGATTCAAGGCGATTGGGATTGGGAAACCGGTTTGAATTACGATCAGGTTTGGGATATTGAACGGATTCGCGATAACGGACTTCGTGCTGCGTACGGACATTGGGCGTACATGAAAAATCAAAGCGAACCGAAATGGCGCGAGAAAGCAGATACCCGAAAACTCGGTTGGGTTGCTTTCATTGCCGGAAAACGCGAATCACGGCGTTTAATGGGTGATGTGATTCTTCAGGAACAAGATATTGTGCAACGCGAAATATGGAACGATGCCAGTTTCGTAACAACATGGTCAATCGATCTGCATTATCCCGAAACAAAAAATGAAAAATATTTTTCCAACGAAGCATTCCGAGCGATTGCCAAACACAAAGGTATTCAACCTTATGCCATTCCCTACCGAACTCTTTATTCAAAAAATGTTTCCAATCTTTTCATGGCGGGGCGATGTATTAGTGTTACTCACGTTGCGCTCGGAACAATCCGTGTGATGCGAACCGGCGGTATGATGGGCGAAGTGGTCGGAATGGCGTCATCGCTCGCCGCTAAAAATAATACAACTCCGCGCGGTGTGTACGAAAAACATTTGCCCGAACTAAAACAACTCATGGAAAAAGGTGTTGCTCCCGCACCGGATCAATACTGGCATTCCGCACAACCGAATCCGTCCAGAAAAACGGTACAAAAATTAACACCGCCCGCGTGGTTATCGAGAGCCGGAAACAATCTTGCCCGTGATGCGAAAATTACTGTTTCAAGTCTTTACCGGAAGGCAAACTATCCCGCAACAAATATCAATGACGGCAATATAGACATTACCAACAACGCCGGACGTTGGGTGAGTGATGAAGGCGGAGATTTACGTTTGGAGCCTCATTGGGTTGAGTTGACATTTCCGCAACCTGTTGAAATCAACGCTTTCCGATTGATTTCCGGTCAATCCGGCGGGACAACACCAATTCAGGATTTTGTACTTCAATATCGCGACGGTTCAACATGGACAGATATTAGCGGAACGAAAACAGAGTCAAACAATGTTCCAGATTTTGGCAAACGTTTTCCAACAGCAAAGAGTTCCGCATTCCGGCTTGTAATCTCCGCAACCCCCGGAAACTTAGCCCGAATCTGGGAACTCGAACTGTATAAAACAGAGTAAATTTTGGTAATTGTCTATTTTCGTCCGCAGATTTACGCAGATTTTAGTTTACAGATTTTCGCAGATTATTTTAAAAAGTTTTTTGAAAATAATTTTTTGTATTTTTTGTCTATTCTTCCTTTGTTTGTTTTGTTCTTTCGTACTCTCAAAAAAGAATCCTTGAAAATCCGCGAAGATCGAATATCTGCGAAAATCGGTGGACGAAAATCTGCGTAAATCTGCGCAATCTGCGGATCAAAATAGACAATGACCAATTTTTTTGTTGTCCTTGTCGTATAATTTTTGTGTCGTTTCTCTGCGAAAATCGGTGGACGAAAATCTGCGTAAATCTGCGCAATCTGCGGACCAAAATAGACAATGACCAAATTTTTTGTTGTCATTGTCGTATAATTTTTGTGTCGTTCGTGATGTTTCGTGTATTTCGTGTTCAAAATAAACAAATATTACGAATTGGAGTAATTTAAATATAGACAGATACGGTAAAGTATATTCCCCAAAATTCCAAAACTATTGGGAAACAATTGGGTATCTCTTGAAAATACACTCTTTTTATGTATATTTTGTTTTTTACCGTAATGGGTATAGAAATTAGTGTGAATAATTTTATTTTCTTTATTTTGTGAACACGATGTTCTCTATGGTTAATAAAATGGATTGTTACTCTGAAATGAGTTGTAATTAATTAACAATATTTCATGTTTAAAAGAATTTTAATTGCTAATCGCGGCGAGATTGCTTTACGAATTATTCGAGCTTGTTGCGAAATGGGGATAGAGACGGTTGTTGTTTTTAGTGAAGCGGATCGTGGAGCGGCCTATCTTGATTTGGCGAATGAAGCCATTTGTATTGGTCCGCCGCGATCTGCGGAATCCTACCTCAAAATTGATCGAATTATTAGTGCTTGTGAAGTTGGCGGAGCGGAAGCGGTTCATCCCGGTTTTGGATTTCTTTCGGAAAACGCTCATTTTGCGGATGTTTGCCGAAGTTGTGATTATGAATTTATTGGACCGAGTTCCGAAGCAATGGCGTTGGTGGGAGACAAAAATTCGGCGAGAAAAATTGCACAAAAAGTGGGAGTTCCGTGTGTTCCCGGTTCTGACGGGTTGATCGAATCCGATGGTGACGCTCTGAAATTTGCCAATAAGGTTGGTTTTCCGGTTTTAATCAAAGCAACAGCCGGCGGCGGCGGACGCGGAATGAGAATTGCAAAGGATACCGAACAACTCAAAACCGCAATTCAGCAGGCAGTTCAGGAAGCTCAATCTGCATTCGGTAACGGCGGAGTTTATCTCGAAAAATTTATCGAAGGTCCCCGTCATGTCGAAGTTCAAATTATTGCCGATCATCACGGAAATATCGTACATCTTTGGGAGCGTGATTGTTCTATGCAACGGCGTCACCAAAAGTTGATTGAAGAATCGCCGGCACCGAATTTGCAACAATCAACCCGTCAGGCAATGTGTGAAGCGGCAACACGGTTGGTCAAAGAATCCGGTTACACTAACGCCGGCACAATTGAATTTTTGGTCGATAAGAACGAAAATTTTTACTTTATCGAAATGAACGCACGGATTCAAGTGGAACATCCTGTTACAGAACTGGTTACGGGAATTGATTTGATTAAGGCACAAATTCGGGTTGCTGCCGGTGAGGTATTACCGTTTAAGCAGGCGGATGTTGTCCAAAACGGTTGGGCAATTGAATGCCGGATCAATGCGGAAGACCCCGATCATCATTTTCGTCCTTGTCCGGGAACAATCGAAAAACTGATTATTCCCGGTGGATTTGGAGTTCGGTTTGATTCTCATGTTCATGCCGGTTACACGGTCAGCCCGACTTATGATTCTATGATCGGAAAACTTCTGGTTCATCAACCAACCCGACCGGAAGCGATTGCGTGTATGCGGCGTTGTCTCAATGAGTTAAAAATCAATGGAATTAAAACATCCGCTCCCTTTCAACTCAAAATTCTCGAAAGTAACGATTTTCAGGAAGGACATGTCGATACGTCCTGGATTGAACGAAATTTTATAAAATAGGTAATCTATCCGTGAAATTTTTGTTAAAAGATAAAACAGATTGTTACAGAAAAAAAGCGTGAATACAAATCTTATTGATTATTCGGAGACAATGCGGCGAATTATGCAGCATCCGACAGCGAGTTTTTCAAATCTTGCCGAAGGTTTGGAAGATGTTCATGTTCATTTGCCGGTTACTTCGGTAGAACGGTTACACGGAAATATTGAAACAGTATGTCGGGAACTCAATCTCTGTGATAATGAAGAAATCTATCTCTTTTGCCCAACCGAAGCAGAAATCAAACGTCTTACCGAATTATTTGCGAATCTGAAACCAGTTAAAGAATCAAGACTTCATTTTGTCAAAGGGCGTCTTTCATCAGGATTCAAACTTCTAGGGAAAAATAAAAATAAAAAAACAAATGTTAAAAGTACAAAAAAAGAATCAAAAAAAGAATCACAAAAAGAACATACACAACATTCGGAATCTTCATCAGTTCCTCGTTCATCTTTTCTTTTGCTTTCAGTTTCAGAATTACTAGAACGTTACGATATTCGGCGTCCCAAACGGCGGCAGCTTGGGCAAGTTATTGATTCGTTTTTAGACCTTAAACAGGGAGATTTTGTTGTTCATGTTTCGCATGGTATTGCGCGATATCGCGGAATTGAAACCCTGATGAAAGGGCAGCAGGAAGAAGAACATCTTCATCTGGAATTTGCAGATTCGCAAGCACTTTACGTACCAATTTCAAAAATCGGTCTCGTCCAGAAATATGTTGCGGGTAATAAATATAAACCGAAACTTGCCAAAATCGGCGGTCAACTTTGGTCACGTCACAAAAAAATAGTTCAGGAAGCGGTTTTTGATCTTGCGGAAGAAATGATCGAGTTGCAAGCCCGCCGTGAAGCTAAACCCGGAATTGCATTTCCGGCTGATTCCGATTGGCAACGGGAATTTGACGCTTTATTTCCGTTCCAAGAAACAAACGATCAACTCTTAGCTATCGAAGCCGTCAAACACGATATGGAACTTTCACGCCCTATGGATCGATTACTTTGCGGTGATGTCGGATTCGGTAAAACAGAAGTTGCTATTCGTGCGGCATTCAAGGCAGTGGATGCGGGTTATCAGGTTGCTGTTTTGGTTCCAACAACCATTCTCGCCGAACAACACGCCCGAACATTTTCCGAACGAATGCGCGAATTTCCGATTACTGTTACCGCTTTGTCACGGTTTCAGACAAAAACGGAACAAAAACAAATTATTGAACATCTTACTACCGGAACAATTGATATTGTTATTGGAACTCACCGGATCGTTTCTTCGGATATTTCGTTTCTGAATCTTGGACTGGTGGTGATTGACGAGGAACAACGTTTCGGGGTTCATCACAAGGAAAAATTAAAATTGTTACGGGATTCTGTTGATGTCCTGACAATGACGGCAACTCCAATTCCAAGAACGTTACATTTTTCACTCTTGGGGATTCGGGAAATTTCAAATCTTGAAACACCGCCGGAAGATCGTTTAGCGGTAGAAACACATGTTGTTCGTTTCAATGAGGAATTGATTCGTTCTGCGGTAATGCGGGAATTGAAACGCGGCGGTCAGATATTTTTTGTTCATAATCGTGTGTACGATATTGAAGAACTTGCAGAACGGATTCAACATATTGTTCCCGAATGCCGTATCGGAATTGGTCATGCTCAAATGCCTGATGATGATTTAGAAAACGTAATGAAAACATTTATTGATCATCAATTCGATATGTTATTGAGTACGACAATTATTGAGAGCGGTTTGGATATTCCAAACGCGAATACTATTTTTATTGATGAAGCGGATCGTTACGGTTTGGCGGATTTACACCAACTTCGCGGGCGTGTGGGACGTTACAAAAATCAGGCGTATTGTTATCTTCTGTTGGGGCGGAATCAGATGCTCCATTCGCAAGCGGTAAAACGGCTTCGGGCAATTGAGGAATATGCTCATCTTGGCAGCGGATTTCATCTGGCAATGCGTGATTTGGAAATCCGCGGTGCAGGTAATATTTTAGGTACACAACAAAGCGGTCATATTGCCGCTGTTGGTTACGAAATGTATTGTCAATTTCTCGAAACCGCCGTCCGAACATTGAAACAACTGCCGCCCAAAACAGTTGTCGAAGTAGAACTTGATCTGCCCGGTATTGCGTTAATTCCAATGTCTTACGCAACAGATCAACGAATTAAGATTGATCTTTACCGGCGGTTGACACGTGTAACAACATTGGAAGAATACAACGATTTACGCAACGAAATGATTGACCGTTTTGGTCAACCGCCGCCGGAAGTAAAACGGTTATTGATTCATTCAAAGATTCGGGTATTAGCGCACGGTTATCGGATTCGGGCGATTAAATTGGAATCGGGTCTTGCGGGTGACAGCGGTTATGTTGTTTTTGATTACGTTTCCCAGCCGTTAATGGATAAACTCCGAGAAAAATTGAAACGCCAAAACCGAGCAATTCGTTTTACCCAAGATCGTCATGCTTATATTCCCATGCCGCCCAATATCTCACGTAATTCCAATCCCGATGTTATACTTCGTTTGGTTGTTGACATTCTATCAGAACCAACAAAAAAACGTAACTAATTTGTTGATGACGATATTTCAAACAATTATTTAATTGATGTTTTTACTCAGCCTTCAGAGAACAGTGAATCATTTCACGATAATTTTAAAGTCGCACAACAAATTACATATTTTGTAATCTATCCGTAGAATTTTTGTGCGAAACACCGAAAAAGCAATAATTCAAAAGTAGGCAATGTTTCGCCGAAACATTACATTACATTACATTACATTACATTGCGTCGGCGATAGCCGACTTGCCCCTGTTTACGGACAGAAATGGGAAAACCGGCTCAACCGTTACAACTGTGGGTGAAAATCCTTCGGCGAAAGGCTTTCACCTACATTAGGTTTATTTTTTAACGAAAATTCCAATGATAGATTACCGTTATTTTAATAAAATCCGAAAGAGGAATTTCCAATCTATAATAATAATAACATAAATTTTAATGAAAGCGATTGTTCTTTTTTCCGGCGGTTTGGACAGCCTGCTGACAACACGAATCCTTCAAAATCAGGGAATTGAAGTGATCGGCTTGAATTTCGCAACGCCATTTCATGACCATTCCGAATCCGTACAGAAAACAGCAGATGTTTTCGGAATTGAACTAATTATTTATAATACTGGTGATGAATATATTGAATTGATTGCTCATCCGCGATTTGGTTACGGTAAATCGGTGAATCCGTGTATTGATTGCCGTATTGAAATGTGCCGTGTTGCCAAAGAACGGATGGAACAATGCGGAGCCGGTTTTGTTGCTACCGGAGAAGTGGTTGGTCAACACCCAAACAATCAAATGCAACATCAACTCAATCTTATTCAACGAGAATCAGGACTTGATGGTTACTTGGTACGTCCGCTCTCCGCCAAAACAATGCCCCCAACACAACCGGAATTACAAGGATGGGTTGACCGGAAAAAATTGTACCGTTATACTGGACGCGGTCGTGGTCGGGCGATTGCATTGGCTCATCGGTTGGGAATCAAAAAAATTCCGCAAATGTCAACCTGTTGTTTTCTTTGTGAAAAATCTTATGCGCCCAAAGTTTTCGACTTGTTCAAACATGAACCGCATCCAACCAACTGGGATGCCGAAATTCTAAACGCCGGTCGGCAACTCAGAATTTCACCGAATGTAAAAATGGTTTTAGGACGAAACGAAAATCATTGTAAACGTTTGGAAAAACTGTTTATCCGACCTGATGCCCGATCATCCATCCTGTTAATTCCAGAATCGTTTCAAGGTCCCACCGCATTACTGATCGGTGAAGAAATAGAAATTCAAGAATATATTGAACTTGCCGGAACATTGATTCTTCGTTACACCAATCCCAATAAATATGATCCATCCGCCGCAACTGCCCGCATTTTCCGTAACTCCAACCAAACTGTAATTCCTATTGTAAACAATAAAGAAGTTAAAGATTTTTCAATACGATAATATTTTCAGGAATAAAAATATCATATACTTTTCCTAGTGTTCACATTCTGGTTATTAAAATGGTTAAAATTTTTCGGGTGATTTTGGTATTTTGTGGTCTATTGTTCACGTGAATTATTCAGGTAGGCAATGTTTCGCCGAAACATTACATCAGCGATAGCCGACTTGACTCTGTACTCTGTTTATGGACAGAAATGGGAAAACCAGCTCAACCGTTGCGACCGTGGGTAAAAATCCTTCGGCGAAAGGCTTTCACCTACGGTTGCCTACCTTTCGAAAACATAATGGCAATATAAAAATAACCAATTTATAATAAGATTGAGTATAGATTACTTTTATTTTTACTTTTATTTTTACTTTCTTTCAAAAATTTCCCGTACCGAAATATTGTTTTCCGCAGCAAGACGTTTAACAGCTTCAAATTCGGGCGTAATTTTTTCGTTACCGTTTGGCAGGATAATTTTTTTTGCATCAAGTTTTCCCCAAGCAGTTTCGATTCGACACGGTTCACGATGCAATATTGTTCGTTCCACCGGAAAACGGCGAACTCCAATTGTGGTTGTTTCCGTAAAAAGAATCGACTCAATCGTTTCAATTTGATCTCGACGGCATAAAATCGAAAGTGTTACACCGGGGCGTTGTTTTTTCATTTGAATTGATGTTGTCCAAACATCCAGCGGTGAAATTGTCCAAAGTTGGTCAATACAATGTCCAATCAACTCACCGCTTGCATCGTCGAGATTGGTCTCGACAATCCACACAGTTTCCGTAATCGGAAGATTTTTTTTAGGATTTTCGATCACGGTGTCATGTTGATGCGGTGTTTCCTTTGTGAAATGTGAGGTATTTTCAAGTAAATCTTCATATTGATGTTCCGGTGCGGAATGAGAACGAACAGCAGAATCAGAATAACTATTTTCTGTTTCCAATTGACCAACTAAAATTCGGAGGATGTTTGCTTGTTGTTCCAGATCGCGCCTGCCTGCACCAATACCAACCAATTGAATTGTCATTGCGGGAAGCGAACCAAAATGTTCGGCAAAATATTTGAGTAACACCGCACCGGTTGGCGTGGTCAGTTCAAAAGGAACATCGGAAGCAGCAATAGGAATCTCCCGTAACAATTCCGCTGTTGCCGGAGCAGGAACGGAACAGGTTCCGTGTGCGATTTTGATTGTTCCGCAACCGGTTGGAACAGGCGAAGCGTAAATCTTATCAATGTGAAGATAATCAAGTCCCGCAACTGCACCAACAATATCCGCAATCGAATCCGCCGCACCAACTTCGTGAAAATGAATTTTTTCCACGTCAACACCATGAACTTTGGCTTCAGCTTCAGCAATGATACGGAAAATCTCAAACGCATGTTTTTTATTAACATCGGATAATTGACTTTGTTCAATCATGGTCAAAATATCCGAAAGATGCCGATGTACATGTTCATGCGGAGCGTGAACTTTGGCAAGAGTTGCCCGAAAATTTTTACGGTGAACAATTTCCGTTTCGATCCGAATATTGTCAAGAACGGAACGAACCGCCTCATTCAGGAAAAACACCGGAACTCCCAAATCAATGAGCGCCCCTAAAATCATATCACCGCTAATACCAGAAAGACAATCAAAATAAGCAATTCGCATTGATAATAATTAAACTGTTAGGATGTTCCGTATTTAAATAACGCAACTGTAATTCTCCAGTGAAATGTAAATTATTAAATTATTAAATTATCAAATTATCAAAATAATTTTTAACAGTTGTAGCAGTAATTTTATTCTGAAGAAATGGGCGGTTCAAATTTTGTACCGGTTAATTCATATTTTTCCGTTTCTTCGTTACTGAAATCAGTTGATAAATCTGATTCGTTTGTTGTTGATGATTGTCGGCGTTTGTTTCCGGCGGTTCGATTTTTGGGCAGGTCATTTAATTCATTCAGACCTTTTTTTAGTTCCATTAATCCTAGACCGATTTGTCGTGCCACTTCGGGAAGTTTCTTACCAAAAAATAAAACTCCCAAGACCAAAACCATCACAATTTGAAACGGAGTCGGAGTCAGAAACAGAAAACAATCCATTTCAGACCTCCGTTTTGCCGCTGGATTTTGCGGTTGCTTTTTCGTCTGCGCTTCGGACTGCTTCGTCCACCTCGTCCTCAATGCCGGCAACACCTTTTTTAAACTCTACGATACTCCGCCCAAGTGAACGCATAACACTCGGAAGGCGATTGCCGAAAAGCAAAAAAGCTATCGCTCCTATAATAATATAGGTAAACGGACTACTAACCCCCAAAAAACCCAAAATCATACTATAAATCATTTGATCATCTCCTTTTTACCGAATTTCGGTCATCATTGGAATTTCCGGTTTTACGACATCCAATGCCTTAAATTTATTTCCTCCTTAAATAAACATTTTAGTATTCTATCATTTCTTAACTCCCTGTCAAATGGTAGTTGAAGTAGTTGAGAGTTGGGAGCGGATAGCGGATAGTTCGCATGCGGAATATAACAATAATAGTAATAATATAGTAATAATTTGCTTGCGATACTCTCAACTATCCACTCCCAACTCTCAACTACTTCAACTACTATACTTGACCATAATTTTGAATGTGATACAATTCTCGCTAATATTTTTATGGTGGTTGTCGCTCAATTGGTAGGGCACTGGATTGTGGTTCCAGGCGTTGTGGGTTCGAGTCCCATCAACCACCCTTTTATAAGTACGCATAAAATAAGAAGTTACGGCATTAAACTTTTTTTGCATTGCGGTTTGAAAACCAAAGTAAAAACGTTAAATCGGCATTTTTCAAAATAGAAAGATTATGACAAAAAAAGAAAAATAATAAAACTACCATCTTTATATCTGATACATTTAGTCAACAATTGCATCTTTTGGATAATGCATCTTTTGGATAAGTTCCCGGTTTACATTCTTCTTTGGGTACAAGAAATTCTTGTTCAATACCATTTGATATTTAGTGAATGGTGCCGCAAGCGGAATACTACCCCCAACGGCAATCATTCCGTTTGTAGTACTATTAACGGTTTGCTCGATTATGAAATGCCAAAATGTCTGTAATACCGGAAAATGAGTGTTTTGGGTATAACCGGAAAAGTCTGAATATCTCAAAAAAAATACATTAGGAAATACTTTAAACATTTTCCCCTGATTCACGGATTGGTTTCTTTGTTGTATAATGATATAAATTATCTTGCTATCTGGTCGATAAAATGATGTTTTCATCTCTTGTTTGGGAGGAATTATTGAAATGAACGATATGTCGTTGATATTGGAATTTGTTCAGGAGGCACGTGAATATATTGATGAGATCGAACCGACGTTGATTGAAATCAATAACGGAGCCACTGATGCCGGAACCGTCGATTCGGAATTGATTAACTCTGTGTTCCGCCTCTTTCACTCAATGAAAGGCAGTGCCGGTTTTCTTTCTCTGACAACCGTTACCTCGGTAACACATGAAGCCGAAACTCTTTTAGATAAAATTCGCAACGGGAAATCAAGTTTAACCGTCCAGATTACCGCAACACTTTGTAAAGCACTTGATTTATTCCGTGAAATGTTGGTGCATATTGAGGAAAGCGGCAACGATGAAGGTTTTACGGAGCCGGCTCAGGCAATTATTGCGGTTCTCAAAAAACATGTTGCCGGTGAACCTATTGACGACAGCGAATCGGGGAATCTTTCCGCCTCACCAACTGTTTCCCGTGTTATTCCGGTGGTTGATTCGGGCGGTTCTAATGAGGATCTTTCATTTGAAATGCTTGCCAATGAACCGGTTCGAGAACCGATTTCTGCTGCCGAATTGAATTTTTCCGACCAATCATCCGAACCGGCTTTTGTTCCGGAACCCGCCGAACCGGAAGTAGTTCCTGAAACACTCAATCAACCGGAACTTATTGCGTTACAACTTTCACCGGAAATGCGGCATAGTTTTGTTGCCGAAGCCACCGAACAACTCGACGCTGCTGAACAAGCATTGTTATTGGTATTGGATGAAAATGTTGATTCTGTGGAGCCGCTTAAAGATTCTTTTCGTTACATTCACAGTTTCAAGGGTAATTGTGGTTTTATGGGACTTGTCCACTTGGAACATCTCAGCCACACAATGGAAACCCTTCTTGACGCATTGCGGAATGGTGAAATTAAACCGGATGAAAAAAATGTCGGAAAACTTCTTAGTTTACTTGACGTTCTCCGCGATGCCGTCAAAGACCTTGAAGAAGGCGGTTCCGGCACAATTAAAGATTTGAATTACCATATTCGGGCATTGAATGCTTTAATGGGACAAGATGTTAGTAATCAGGCGAACCCGTTGGGTTCGTCGGTTTCAACTTCATCAGTACCGAAAGTGTCAACTTCACCCAATGTATCTGATGCGTCTCACGGTTCAACCGTTAATGTATCAACTTCGTCGGTTGCCCGGTCTGCCGTAACACCAACCATAACACCAACCGCAACTCCCGACCCATTAACAAAACAGAATATTTCCCAAACACCGCTTCAGGTTTCCGATGTTTTGCCGAATCTTGAACACGATCATCCTGATCATGCTATTGCCAAACCTGCCGCAGGTACAACCGGAACAACAACTCAAAAAGCCAAACAGGATATTCGGGTTGATTTGCATAAACTTGACATTCTTATTAATCTTGTTGGTGAACTTGTGATTGCCGAGTCGATGGTAACACGTTGTCCTGCGGTTTCCCATGTTGAAGACGAATATTACAATCGTGCAAAACACCAACTTCGCCGAATTTGCGATGATTTACAAGATGTTGCAATGGCAGTCCGAATGATTCCGCTTTCTGCGACTTTTCGGAAAATGATTCGATTGGTTCACGATTTGGCGACGAAATCGGGTAAAAAGATCAAGTTGAATCTTGTCGGCGAGGAGACGGAAGTTGATAAAACCGTTATTGAACAAATTGCGGATCCTTTGGTTCATATTGTCCGTAACAGTTGCGATCATGGTATTGAATTGCCGGAAGACCGAATCAAATTCGATAAACCGGAAACTGGAACTGTTACGCTCGAAGGAAAACATGAAGGCGGTGAAGTCTGGATTATGATTACCGACAACGGACGCGGACTTAATCGTGAAAAAATTATTGCCAAAGCGATTGAAAAAGGGCTTGTTGGTCCCGAAGTGCGGGATTGGTCTGATGATCGTATTTTCAAACTTGTATTTGAACCCGGTTTTTCGACGGCAGATAAAGTTACAGATATTTCCGGTCGCGGAGTTGGAATGGATGTGGTGAAACGGAATATTGAAAAACTCAATGGTCGAATTGATATTAACAGCAAATCCGGTCAAGGTTCAACATTTACACTTCGTATTCCTCTTACATTGGCGATTGTCGATGCGATGTTGGTTCGGGTTGGCGAGGGAAAATATATGATTCCGACATTAACAATTCGTGAGAGTCTTGTACCCACAATGAATCAGGTAACTGTAACACCGGAAGGACGTGAAATACTTCGGCTTCGCGAGGAAATGGTTCCGATTATCAGGCTTTATGATGTTTTCGGCTGCAAACCTGGTGCCGAAAAACTTAAAGATGGTATTCTGATTGTTGCGGAAGACAGCGGACGATCCTTTGCGTTTTTTGTGGACGAAATTATCGGTCAACAACAAACGGTAATTAAAGGTTTACCTGATTATATTGGCGAAGCCAATGGTTTTTCAGGTTGTACCATTCTTGGTGATGGTACGGTAAGTTTGATTGTTGATGTGGGAGCGGTAAGCCAGATGACGGGTTCATTCCACGCTTCACCGGTTAACAAAGCGGCTGCGTGGTCGGATGATATGATTGCAACCGCAAACTATTCGGATGTCTCTTTCGCCGATCTGGAAGCACAAGTAGTCTAGTCTAAAGAGTTAATAGTTGATAGTGAATCATGCCGTAAGCGGAGTTATTACCGTTTCTGTAGTAATTCGCATGCGATACGATTAACTCATGGGAACTTCTAAAACTCATTTTTCACCACAAAGAACACAGAAATCACAAAGAAATAATTTGTTGTATATTACCGTGATTCACTCACGGCATGATTCTATTTTTATATCATTTCTCGGTATTTTCTGTATTCAAAAAAATTTCTTTCTGTATTCTCGGTGATTTCTGTAGTTAAAATTAAAAAAGAAGTTTTTAGAAGGTATCTGTCTATTTTAAATTACTCCAATTAGTAATATCTGTTTATTTTAAACACGAAATACACGAAATTTCACGAAACACACAAAAATTATACGAAAAGGACAACAAAAAATTTTTTCGTATTTTTCGTGTTATTTTGTGTGTTTCGTGTTAAAAAAATTAAAACAAAAATGTCAAAATAGACAGTTACTTTAGCAGTTCTCTCATAACTATTCACTAATCCTAGTGTTCATAGGGCGGTTGGTAAAACGGATATACTTTATCCTGTTACTATTTCATTTCACCACTATATCGCCCAAAGAGGTTTCAATCCCCTGAAATAATCGGGACATTTTAAACCAATTGATTTGGGAAAAAACAAACACAACCGTTTCAATCCCCTGAAATAATCGGGGCATTTTAAACTCCTTATCGCTACAGAATCACCCTTATGGTAAGTTTCAATCCCCTGAAATAATCGGGGCATTTTAAACTATTGTCCACAACTATCCCCACCCACTTCCGTTTCAATCCCCTGAAATAATCGGGGCATTTTAAACACTTGCTGTCCTTGATCACATGCAGGAGGTGAGGTTTCAATCCCCTGAAATAATCGGGGCATTTTAAACTTGAAACGTTTTATAAAAATTAGAAACGCTGGGTTTCAATCCCCTGAAATAATCGGGGCATTTTAAACCACCTGCACATCTGTTCGGGTTCGATTTGGGTTTCAATCCCCTGAAATAATCGGGGCATTTTAAACTTTGCCCATCTGTTGAAAAATTGGCGCGTATGGTTTCAATCCCCTGAAATAATCGGGGCATTTTAAACTCGCATTTTGTATCATCATCCTGTGTCCGTGGTTTCAATCCCCTGAAATAATCGGGGCATTTTAAACTTAATTTTTTTATTATTTGTTCTTTCCAAAATGGTTTCAATCCCCTGAAATAATCGGGGCATTTTAAACAGAAAGAGAGATACGATGAATTATCAAAAGGTTTCAATCCCCTGAAATAATCGGGGCATTTTAAACGAGAATAAACTCTATGTACGTGTCGACGGAGTGTTTCAATCCCCTGAAATAATCGGGGCATTTTAAACCCGAAT
>JAITIZ010000606.1 GCA_031279215.1 Planctomycetaceae bacterium | reverse complement strand
TTGTTTTTCGAGTTCCTCAAATTCTGTTTTGTTTAATCCGTTTAATGTGCCTTCTCCGATAATTTCTTTTTTTTGAATTACATTTGATAGTATGTATTCAATATTATACTTTTCTCCCGTTAATTCTTTTTTGATATTTTCTAATGCTGTTTTATTTTTGTTTTCTTTATCGTTTCCGTTTTCGTCTTTTTCAATAATAGAAATTTTTTCAACAATGCTTTTTGTTAATTCGCAAATGGCAGGAACTCTTGATTTATCAGATGCATCTTTCTTTAATACAAGAGAAGTACCCGCACCAAAAAGAAAACCGATTTTCTTTTTGTCTGAAATCAGCAAACTTTGCAGTTGTCTGATATATTCTTGCGGATTATAATATATTTCGTTCATATTTATTTTAATTTATTGAATATAACGAGTTTTTCTTTCATTGAAATTTTGCCGATCTCATACCTGAACAGTGTGGCTTCTTTCTTGTAAGTCAAAAAAGAATGGTCTATCTCAAATCCCAAAATGGATTTAATTTGGTCAAATGAGAGTTTTAAAGTGTTACTCCCATCGGCTTGAAGATATTTCCATAACAATTTTTATTTACTCATGGTTTTTTATTTTCAAATATTCCTTGTTCATTTTCGAGAATTTCTAAAAAATATCTTTTTCAAAAATACAAACTGTAAAACATGATACTTATTCAAACCCTAAAATCTTTATTGTATAAACAGCACGCTTATCATCATCAACAGTAGGTTTTATTATTCCGTTACTATCGAATATAAAAGAAGATTCACAATCCGATTTAAGTGGTGAAATTACTGTTTCATCAAAATATTCCGACTTAAAATGACCACAGTGTCTATCTGTTTCTTTTTTGGGTTCCCTAATACAAGAACAATGTAAATTGTCATAATTCAAAACTAAATCCTTGAATCGGGTTTGTGGACGGAAATGTTCAAAATGTGAATCTTTTTCTGTTATTTTTGATTCACAATAACAACAAAGACCGCCTTGTTCCTTAATTAGTGCATTCTTAACAATATGACCAGTCGACGAACCACGCAAAGAATCAAATGATGGTTGCCAATCTTCATTGACCTTATTTTTCCAATCAATAAATTGTTGCGATTCTTTTTGCTTATTGATATGTTTCATTTACCGGTAATCTCCTTACGTTTAATCAGCGCAGAAGAACGAACCAAGTCGGGATCGTTACCAATAGACAAACGCATCTTTTCAATTTTTCTTTTTGCGTCGTCCAACCTTTTAATATCAATAAGATGATAAATCTCATTCAATTCTTTTGTAACCGATTCCGGTTGGGTTGTCTGCAATCCCATATTATTACGCAATATTTGTTCAGCACTTTTTCCATAAGATCCACGAAAGTAATATTGCGATTGCATCCAAAATCGTCGATTTTCCAGCACCATTAACACCATAAACAACATTGAAATTTTTATGAAACGTTAATGACATTATCGGATATGCCGCGAAAATTCTGTAATTGTAACTTTGTAATACGCATTATTTTAACTTTCATTCATAACTGTACTTTCCAAAAATTTTAAGCCGAAATTTCCATGTTTTTTACCTAACAATAAATACTTTTATTTTTTCTGTTTTAGTAATCTGAGTTCTTGTGTTGTTTTCATGGCGCAGAATTTGGGACCGCACATGGTACAATAATTTTCGGTTTCAGCGGTTTCACCGTTTGGATTTGGGCAGAGGCGATCTTTTGGGTCAACACCGTTTCGGTCAACACCGTTTGGGTCAACGTTGTTTCGGGATTCATTATAATACTCTTTTGCACGTTCAGGGTCAAGTGAAAGACGGAATTGTTCTTGCCAGTCAAATGCGAATCTTGCTCTTGACATTGCGTCGTCACGTTCTCTGGCGTGGGGACGTTGACGGGCGACATCGGCGGCGTGAGCGGCAATTTTGTACGAAATCACTCCTTGACGAACATCTTCTCTATTCGGCAGACCGAGATGTTCTTTTGGTGTTACGTAACAAAGCATTGCCGCACCGTGAAATGCGGCTAATGTTGCGCCGATGGCACTGGTGATGTGGTCGTAACCGGGGGCAATATCACAAACAACAGGACCAAGAACATAAAACGGCGCACCATGGCAAACTTCGATTTGCCGTTTGATATTCATTTCAATTTGGTCAAGCGGGACATGCCCGGGACCTTCGATCATAACCTGACAACCGATTTCCCACGCCCGAACCGCTAGCCGTCCCATCACCTCGAGTTCACCGAATTGTGCGGCGTCGGAGGCGTCGTGCAAACAACCCGGACGTAACCCATCGCCAATACTCCAGCAAACATCGTATTCCTTCATAATTTCACAAAGATTGTCAAAATGTTCATAAAACGGATTTTCACGTTTATGGGCGACCATCCATTTTGCGGTTAAACTTCCGCCGCGTGAAACAATTCCTGCCAGTCGTTGATCGGTCAACGGCAAATGTTCTTGTAACAATCCGGCGTGAATGGTCATATAATCAACACCTTGTTTTGCCTGATGTTCAACCGCATCGAGAAAATTCTTCGGGGTCATATCGAGAATATCATCGAGTTGTTCGCAAACCTGATAAAGCGGAACCGTACCAACCGGAACAGTAACTTCATCAATAATCCGTTGCCGTAACAAATCAATTTCAGAACCGGTTGATAAATCCATAACCGTATCGGCTCCGTATTGGATTGCGTACTGAACTTTAGCAATTTCACATCGAGAATCACTGGTCAGAGCGGAATTTCCAAGATTGGCGTTAATTTTAGTACGCAATGCGATTCCGATTCCGATTGGTTGAAGTTTTTTTGCCAGATGAATTTTATTGGCTGGAATAACGAGTCGTCCGGCGGCTATTTCTGTTCGGATCAATTCCGGTTCCAGAAATTCCTGTTCGGCAACAACAATCATTTCCGGCGTAACATGTCCGGCTTTGGCTTCGAGATATTGTGTCATTAATAGTTAATCTCTGAATTAATAAGGTAATATTAAAATTATTGTAATCGATCAGCAGAATTTCCGTAATTATATTACGATTGTGTCGAATAAAAAATTTACTGAAATATTAGTAATATTTCAGTGGAATAATTTTTTTGGTTCTATTTTCGTGGTATTTCCTCAATTTCTTAATGTTTTCTTAGTCCCGCAGGGACGAGATTATAGTTAATAGTGTCGCATGCGGAGTTATTACCTAAACGGCAATAATTCCGCTTGCGAACTATTAACTATTCACTATTAACTATTATCTCGCCCTTGCAGGGCTTTGGGAAAATGGGGGAGTTCCTTTCCTACTCCGGCGGTTGCGCTTCGCTTCACCGCCGGTTATGCAGTTCACACCCCTAGCGGGGTTAAGAGCGAAAAACAAAAATTCCACTGATATATTACAAATATTATACTTTTTTAAAAAATCTACGCAATCTGCGGACTCTTTGAACGATGTATTCGAGCGATTAATAAAAGGTAACTTCTAAAAACTAATATTAGGAGGAACGCAGGCGTCTCGCCTGCACTGTTTATAGGCAATGTGCGGTCGAGACGACCGCGATCCTAAATATGCGGTCGAGACGACCGCGTTCCTTCTAACAATAAATTTTTACATTAGGTTTTTAGAAGTTCCCAAAAGAGATAATTCCCTTAGAAACACCGGCTCAACGAAAAATCGTATCCGGCACTGAATGATCGATTATTGTTCGTTATCGGCAAAATCACGGCATTGGTTATTGTGAGTTGACCAAACATAACCGGAAGTCCCATTACAATATTGAGCGGTTTAGGTTTGTTTGCTGTCGAACTAACAAAAACATTATCTTCATCATTATCGGCTATTTTCCTATTATCTGCGTGATCTGTTGTAATCGTCCAGTCCAGTTCTAAGAATCCGCCCAAACGGCATGAATAAGAACCCAATTCGTTTCGATAAAACCAACGCCCCAATTGCCAACTAAGCCGAACTATTGTTGATTCGTTAATATTTACCTTATTGTTGTTGAATCGGAGTTCGTTTTCAGAAACGGAAATATCTGTTTGGACAAGAAAATGCCCAAAAAGATTTTCGCTCGGATGCCATTGTAAACCAAGATACGGAACAAGATAATACGCTTTGTTTTTCAACATGGCATTGGAAAGTCTCCAATTCTCCGCAGTTGGGAACACAACACCAAGACCGCCGGAAAAAGTAAATTCATTAGAACGTAACAAAAGATACTTAAAAATTAACGAGAGATTACCCAATTCTGTTGCACTTCCGGCTGATTGGTTATTCGGCAATCCCAATTGTTTGGAAGTAAATTGCTCGAAAAACGGAACACGCACTTCAATAGATGAACAAGTACTCAAACATGTTTCAAAACCAAACGTAAATTGATTCACCGCACGGCTATTCCGAAAATTAGTTGCGTTAATTGATGTTGCATTGTTAAGCTGCCGGTAATCAAACCAAATCCGTTTTTTGATTTCGGCGTTAAAGTGTTCCGCCAGATTCAGCCGGCTCAACAGTAATGTCGGTACTGAAAAAAATACTGATTGTTTCTGTTCCGGCAAGGTTACTCCAACAGATCGCCCCGAAATCCATGTATTATCGCCAACCATCGCAGGAACTCCCCAATCCGTACAAAATCGGTAAAAATTATTATCGCAACTATAATATGGAATTTCGTCAAAAATATCCTGTGTTTCCGGCAATGTTTCCATAATCGTACCATCAGAAATCAAATATTCCGAAACAGAAAAACTCGTTTGAGTATTCGGAAATTTCGGTATCAATTGGGGTTTAGATTTAGTAACAGATTGATGTTTGCTTTTCGGCAGCAAATTCGTGATCAATTTTCCGTTTTTCGATTGAGGAGCGGTTGTTTCGTTCCTTTGTTCTTTTGAAGGAAAATTCTCCGAAAATTCCGTTGCTGAAATTCTTGTCGGGGCGGCAGTTTGTATAATTTCTCCGGCAGTTTGTGAGTCCGTTTGGGAGGTAATTTGTGAAACGTTTTGTTGCGGCGGTGTTTTCGTTTGTTTGGGAGACATTGTGGGCAAAACCGAATGAACCGGTTCGCAAGGCGGAATAGTATAACCCGCATTTTGATTCGATGATGGGGTTTTCGGGTTACCGAGAATCCATTCGATATCACTTTCACTCGGTTTTCGATATTGCTTGGTTTCAAGTGATTGCGGCAACACCTGGTACACCCCAAAAATACCAAAAATCAACACAATAACTGCAAAACGGCATATAAATCCTGATATCTTCATTTTTTTATTGCCTATCTTGTGAAAACAATTTATTGGCTTTAGTCAATTTATTTTCTTCAATTATTAAGGAATCAATTGAATCATTATTGAATTATTATTGAATTATTAAAGAGTCAATTGAGATTATTTCCTGTTCTTTCGATTTATCGGCGTACAAAACAGGCAATCTACAACGATTTTTTTAATAATAACGATTTTTTTGATTTTAACGATAATTACAAAAAAGGACTAATGTTTACATGTTGGTTGTTAAAATGGTTAAAATTTTCGGGTGATTTCGGCATTTTGTGGGTTATTGTTTACGTGAATTATTCCGGTAGGTGATGTTTCGCCGAAACATCACGTCGGCAATAGCCGACTTGCCCCTGCTTGATGGTTTGGAAATTAGGAAATTATTCTACAGGGAACTTCTAAAAACCTAATGTAAAAATTTATTGTTAGAAGGAACGCGGTCGTCTCGACCGCATTTTTAGGCGTTTTTTGTAAAAAAACAGGGCAGGCGAGACGCTTGCGTTCCTCCT
>JAITIZ010000605.1 GCA_031279215.1 Planctomycetaceae bacterium | reverse complement strand
AACGGCAGTTACGAAATGTACGAACTAAAATCGGGAGACGGTGTTCGACCGGGAACGTATCAGGTAACTGTTTCCGCAACAACCGGCGGCGGAAGTAATGGAGAACCGCTTGTTTATTTGGTTGATCCGAAATTTGCGAATCCGGCAACTTCCGGTTTAACCTGTGAAGTCAAAGGAAATACCGTGTTCAATATTACCGTTACCAAACCGGTCAAGTAATCCTGTAACTGCCTATTTTGTTTTCGGTTCAACGAGATTCAACTATAGACTGCCCTTTCAGGACTTTTGATTGTTGTTTCATCACTTCGTAGGGCGTTGCCCTGCGTTAATGTTGGTTGTTCCGTTGGGGCGATTTTCGTAAAGGTAACTTCTAAAAACTAATATTAGGAGGAACGCAAGCGTCTCGCCTGCCCTGTTTTTTTACAAAAAACTCCTAAAAATGCGGTCGAGACGACCGCGTTCCTTCTAACAATAAATTTTTACATTAGGTTTTTAGAAGTTCCCTAAATATATTTTTAAAACGAAAACCCAATTTTCAAGTGTATGGGATTGCACAAAGTATAGTTAAAACGTTCGTATTTTTCGTGATCTCAAAAAAACAAAAAATTCCACTGATAGATTACAAATGTTGATTGTTCCATAAAAAATAATAAACTATAATTCACACAAAGTCCAACCAATGTTAAATATCGTAATATATCAGTGGAATTTTTATTTAAGTTTAAAAAGGTCTTCGCCCTGAAAGGGCAACCAGCATTAGCGTAGGGCAACGCCCTACGGAACAAATATAACACACCAAAGCTCTGTAAGGGCGGCAGCAATAAGATGCAAGATGATGAATGATCTTTAGGCTTGCGCCCTTTCAGGGCTTGATTCCAAAGGGCAAACCATACGTAGGGCGTTGCCCTACGCTATTGCTGATTGCCCCTACGGGGCGAATTGGTGCACAATTTTTTGACTCGAAAACAAAAATTCCACTGATATATTACTAAATATTTATTTTTTGGAAAGGGCAGTTACACAAATTCAGGCAAAATTGATATAACATGTTTTCACAAAACCGTAACACCCCCAAAACGGAGTCAACCGGATTAACTCCGCTTTTTGATTTTACCGAAGACAAGCAAACGCCGGTTCTTCCAGCAGTTCCTCATGAACCAATATCCATAACAAAACTAACTCTTTATCTTAGAGAGTTAATCGAGTTAAATTTTGCCGATATTGAAGTGGTTGGTCAGGTTTCTAATCTGACGCAGCCGCGTTCTGGACATATTTATTTGACGCTCAAAGATGAAGAATCCCAACTTCCGGCGGTTATTTGGAAATCGACTGTTTCAAAATTCCGTTTCAAAATTAAAGAGGGTATGGAAGTGATTTGTCGCGGACGGCTTGATGTGTATCCGCCTCAGGGCAAGTATCAAATGATTATCAATGGACTTGAACCCAAAGGAATTGGGGCATTGGAACTCGCTTTCCGTCAACTTCACGACAAACTTGCGGCATTGGGAATTTTCGATCCGAACCGGAAAAAAACGTTACCCAAAGTAATACAAAATGTTGCGTTAATTACTAGTTTATCCGGTGCGGCGGTTCGTGATTTTTTGCAGGTTCTGGGACGGCGGACGAAACGGGTTAATGTTTTAATTATTCCGGTTCAGGTACAGGGCAACAGTGCAGCGCAGGAAATCGCTAATGCAATTCAAACGGTTCATCGTCTTGCGTTGCAACGACCTATCGACTGCATTGTTGTAACACGAGGCGGCGGAAGCCGTGAAGACCTTTGGGCGTTTAATGAAGAAGTTTTAGTGCGAAGTGTTGCCGCTTCAAAAATTCCGGTTGTTTCCGGCGTCGGTCATGAAATTGATGTAACACTATGTGATCTTGCAGCTGATATTCGGGCGTTAACGCCCAGTGAGGCGGCAGAACGAATCGCTCCCGAAGATACCGAATTATCACAAAATTTGTTGCAAATTCAACGTCAACTTGATGACTTGTTGGAAAAACGTATCCAGTTTTATCGCAACAAATTGTCTTTTTTGGAAAAACAATCTGCATTGGTGTTACCGGAACGAATGATCGAAAACCGTCGGCGAATTGTGGACTTATTCGAGGAACGGTTGGAACGGTCTGTTGATCACCGTGTCCAAATGGCGGTACAAAAATTCAGTAAAACAGCAGCCTCTCTTGAAGCCTTGAGTCCGCTGGCGATTCTGGCAAGAGGATACAGTCTCACCGAAACCGAAACCGGACACCGAATCCAAAAAATTAACGAAATCCGAAACGGCGACACAATCCGAACCCGACTCTCAAACGGTGTTTTGAAAAGTATTGTTACTGATATTGTTGCGGAAATCCAATAAAAACAAAATACACGAAAATTATCTAAAAAAAACTTTCGTGTGTTTCGTGTTAAAAAAAATTAAAACACGAAATACACGTAATCTATCAGTGGAATAATTGTAGATCACAACCATAGTAGCCCTGAAAGGGCGATAGGAAATTTTACACGGTTCGTTATTTAATCATTTTCCCGTTGCCCTTTCAGGGCGTCGGGGTGGGCGGGGAAACTTAAACCCCCCCCGTTGGGGCGGGCTATAATCCTAACGCCCCTAGCGGGGCTAAGATAAAAAATAAAAATTCCACTGATAGATTACTTTTTTTCAAATTCTGAAAAAATCAACAAACTTGTTTACCTGATATATGGTTGCCTACATGTACATATCAATTTGTTGACGAACAACTTTTTTCGATTTCTTCCAAAAATACTTGGCAATTATTGATAAGGTTATTGCTATGGCTGAACAGACCGCTGCCAATCAGGATGAGCATATCGTTACCGTAATTACGTACCATGTCCCGAATATTTTTCAATTCCATTCCTCCGGCAGGGCATGGAAAGATTGCCGGCAATGTTCCTAATTTTTCCCGGCTGGCAGCAACAATTTCACGGCAATCCTCCTGCGATAACGGAAAACGCCCGCCATAATTAGGAAAAATGGTTGCATCGGCTCCGGTAAGCCGCATCAGTGTTCCAAACAACACACGGCAACTAATTCCTTGAGAGTTGATTGCGTAACTGCCGATAAACGCCGGATGTGCAATAATTGGAAGACCGAGTTGCATTTGCGCCAAACGCCGCAATGCGTCCCAACCGACAAGACCGGGCGTAACCATGAGACCGCCGGCACCAAGTTCCTTTGCCCGAATAGCACGATCAAAAAACAACTCAATCGGTGCAGTAATATTAGGTACATAAATTGTATTGCGTTTTGTTCGGCAATTGATTTTATGGACAGCGTCGGCACAACGCAAAACACGTTCTTCAAACGGAGCAAAACATTGGTTGGAAAGACCATGATCATCTTTAATGATATCTATACCGCCTTGCGCAAATTGTTCTGCCAACCGTGCTAAATTTTGTGCGGAAAGCCCCATCGGTTTTAACGCCGTAAACAATGGCGGACGTTTCGGTATTCCCAGAAGTTGCCGAACACCGGCAATACCAAAATACGGACCGGGTAATTGTTCGAGAATTCCCGGACTCGGTTGAATAGCAACAACCTGAATTCCCTGCTTAATACTGATGTTACCAAAAACAACATTGAGAAATTGTGTCAGTTCCCCGGCAGCGATTTCGTCGGCGTAACTAATTGTTGCCAACCAACTTGTTTCGTTTTGCTGTTCGAATTGTTCAAGATTGCCGACAATCTTTTCCTGAATCACACCAGGCGGAAGAAGACGTACCGGAAATTCGACTGTTTGTTCTGCACAAATATCCGCCGCTTTATTTCGTGCCTCTGCTTCATTACCGGATAACCGGTAAATTACCCGAAAACGATTACCGCTTAATTGATTTTCCAGTCGAACATGATCAAAATCTTCAAAGAACATTGTATTTTCAATGATTTAGAATTTGCGGTTTATGATTTAGAATTACGAGTCCAAGTTACAAAAAAAGCGGGACTATAAGCCGGGTTCTGTTCTCTGGTCGAAAAAAACCAGAGTGATGGTCATTTATCTGGGAAACCGGTTACCCGATTCCTCAAGCGGTCTACCCGGATCTAATAACGGTTCGGACAACCTTGATCCTGTTTGACCTTGCTCCCAATGGGGTTTACCAAGCCGATTTGGTTACCCAAACCGCGGTGAGCTCTTACCTCGCCGTTTCACCCTTACCGGTATTACCGGCGGTTTGCTTTCTGTTGCACTTTCCCTGACCTCTCGGTCGGCGGATGTTATCCGTCATTGTGTCCGATGGAGCCCGGACTTTCCTCCACTCAAAATAAGCAGCGGCCATCCGTCCCACTTTTGAAACAAAATCTTTCGTAATCTATCGGTGGAATTTTTGTTTGAGTTGTTTACCCCGTTGAGAGTGATCACAAAATAAAAATTCCACTGATATATTACGAAAAATCAAAAAATACCTGCCAATACCGATAATCAACTAAAATATAGTTACACACAAACCCAAACTATTCCCCTGTATCCACATTTCGCCAGACAAGTGGTCGGCGTTGTCGGGCTTCAATACGAAGAGCGACTTCACCGTTCTGAAAAATCCGTACTGTTCCGCTTGACTGACTAATTGTAATTGCAATTGCTGAGGTCATACGGCTAATTGCTGCTGCTGCCCAATGCCTTGCTCCCAAACCAAGTGATAACGAGATAGTCGAAGTCAAAGACGATTCCAAATAACGTGCTGCTGCTTCAACCGTTCCATCGGAAGTTACGATAATTGCCCCATCGAGTTGGGCGATTTCTTTGATTCCTTCGCGAACTTTGGGATCGTAGAGGGTTCGTTCTTTACGTTGGTAACCTTTGACCGGGTCGAATCCGGCCGGGCGGCTCATTGCCATTACTTTACGGGTATCGCCGACAACAAAAAGAGTTCCGATTGGGTTTCCTTCCCGTCCTTCCCAACCGATATCAATTGCCAGATCCACAACAATTTTTAGAGTTTTCAATGGCACACGGCTTTCGAGTTGCCGTAAATCTCGGCCGGAAAGGCGTTCCAGATGTTCGCCTAGATTGATAACGCTAATAGAATCAAGATTGATCGAATCCATTGCGCTATACAATGCAAGTACCCGGCTGCCATGCGGAATCAAATCATCTGCAACTGCTTCCAGAATTGCGTGCGAGATACGGTCATTAATCGAAGCCCCGCTTTCAAAATGCAGATGAACTGTCTGAAAACATTGTTTGGTTGCGGCATCCAAAACATCGGATTTCATTGAAGCAACAATTACGGACTCATTTTCAAACAATTTACGGACTCGGCTCCAATCAGCAGGAGCTTCGGGAAAAATAATAATTGCGGTCGCTTCAATATCGTTACGAAGTTGTCGAATCGTACCGATGAGACAGCGAAATTGGTCAGTGAATCTCAACGGTTCAGTCATATCAAATACAATATCGTTAAAGTACAAAATAATTTTATTAGTTCTTTAATGATAATTATTTAGTTGCAGATTGTCAACCGACCACCCGCAAAAATTGAAAAAATCGTAATCTATCAGTGGAATAATTTTTTTGGGGTCCTATTTTCGTGAAATGTCCTTAAATCTTTTAGGTTTTCTCAGTCCCGCAGGGACGAGATTATTGATAGTGGATAGTGCCGCAAGCGGAATTATTGCCGTTTAGGTAGTAATCCGCTTGCGACACTATCCACTATCAACTATCAACTATCAACGACTCTCTCGCCCCTAGCGGGGTTAAGAGCGAAAAAACAAAAATTCCGCTGATATATTACGTGTATTTCGTGTAATTTCGTGTGTTTCGTGTTAAAAAAATTA
>JAITIZ010000599.1 GCA_031279215.1 Planctomycetaceae bacterium | reverse complement strand
AGGAGGAACGCAGGCATCTCGCCTGCCCTGTTTTTTTACAAAAAACGCCTAAATATGCGGTCGAGACGACCGCGTTCCTTCTAACAATAAATTTTTACATTAGGTTTTTAGAAGTTCCCCTATATGTTTATCTGTTTATATGTTTATAAAATTGGGGCTTTTTGAAAAACAAAATATCTGTTATCGTGCCAATCAGTCTTGTCCAACTCAATAACACTTTAACCCAATTTGCCGTCTAAGTATAACATTGAACCGTATAACGTCTAGTCAAAAGTGCAGGCGAGACGCCCGCGTTCCGTCTAAGTATAACATTGAACCGTATAACGTCTAGTCCGTCAAATGTTTGCCAAAAACAATGTAATTTCCCTTGACCCGATTTGAGAAAATCGTTATCGTTCTCTCATGGCTCGAATTAAAGATGATGAAGATGAAAAAATTGTTCCTGTTGTCAAAAAACGCCGGCGACCGCAAAAACAACCCGTTACCGACAACGACGAAAATACGAAATCTCCCTATCAGAAAAAATCAAATGATGATGACGACGAATCAGAGGAAGATGAAAGTATTTCAACAGGAAATATTGTACTCGATATTGTTCTCGATTTTCGGGATGATTGTATTGATTGGGCTAAAGAACATTTTGTGCTTGCTCTTGTTATTGGGATTGTTGCATCAATTCTTTTTTTGATTTCTCTTGGTTTTACCATACGTTATCTCATTAACTACTTTAACCGTCCAACACTTGAATTAACACTAACAGCTTATGATCTTGGTTCCTATTCCGAAGCCAAAAAAATGGCAGAGGAAGTTCTCAAATATACGTCATCGTCTGATGTTCAAACACGCACCGGCGTCTTTTTTGTTCTTGGAGCGGCAACTTGTTTTATGGCGGAAAATGCTTGGGAAAGTAATCGGCAATCCTATTATTTGGCGGCGGCAAATTATTTACGGGATTCCAGTTATTACGGATTTATTCCCGAACGCCGTGCCGAAGGTTTTTTTTTACTTGGCAAGAGTTTGTACCTGAGCGGGGAACTGATACAATGCCGTGAACCTTTTCAACAAGCATTAGAATTTGATTCGCCTAATAAAAAACAAATTTATTGGTTTTTAGCACATTCTTATTTCCTAGAATCCAATCCCAATTTCCACGAATCACTCCAATATCTTCAAAACTTTCAGAATGATCCGACCACAACCGAAGAAGAACAATACGAAGCCAATTTTCTTCGGTCAATGATTCTAATTCAACTTGGCAATACCGATGTTGCCGAGCAAATTCTTGGGAAGATTCCGCAACTTGACCGGTTCCGAACGATACGGCATTTTGTTCTTGGTCAAATTGCTTTTATGAGAGCCCGCGAGTTACGGCAAAAAAGTCTCGATTTAGAAAATCATCGAAATCCGGTGTTGCTCAATGAAGTTCCTGATGAAATTCCAGATGAAGTTCCTATTGCTCCGGCGCCGGTGAAACCGACTCCTATAACTCCGGCAACACCAACTCCGTTTTTGCCGGAACAACCGCAACAACAACCGCAGCGACAACCACAACGACAACCGCAGCGACAACAACCGACAGAACCCTCTATTATTCCTGGTGATAACCGGTTTGATGAAAATCCGGCGAATATGGAAAAATTATTACCGAATGGGGTTCAAAACGGAAGTTCAAAATTTCAGGATTCATTTCAGGATTCATCGCAGGATTCATTGCAGGATTCATCGGTTTGGGCGATTGCTCCGGTAACACCGATAGAACCGGTTCATTCTTGGCCGGCGGTCATTCCTCCGGCTCCAACCAATGATTTCACCGATGAAACTTCATTCGGTGAAAACACGGAAACAACTCTGCCGCATCGAATCAACTCTTTACGAAGCCGTGTTTTCGGACATTATGCTCAGGCGGTTCCCGGTGCCAACACTTCGCCTTCTTCTCCGGTTTTGCCGCCGCAAACGGTTGGAACAACGGCGGATTCTGTTGATAAAATTATTGTTCTTCCTCCAGAGAAAAAAGAAGAACAAGCACCATTTCCATCGGAATTTCCCGCCGGCAGTTTGAAAACCCAACCGGATTCGATTCAAGTTAATGCCCAAAAACACAAAGAACTTGCGGCGGAAAAATATCGGGAGGCAATTGAACATTTTCAGGAAGTACGGCGTCAAGAATTACCGGTTCTCCGTTGGCTCCGCAATGCGGAGCTGCTTCAGGGAATTTGTTACGATGAGATGGGGGATATTGCGAAAGCTCAGGAAATTTATTTCAAATTAGCGGAAACATTTCCCGAAAGTTCCGAAGCGGCAGCGTCTGATTTTCTCTGGGCGGAAATCGAACGGAAATTCGGACGGACGGAAACATCATTACGCGGTTACGCCCGAACATTTGAAATTATGCGCAAGGAACCTAATTACACCTGTTTCTGGCTTACCAAAGACACCATTCTGGAACGTTGCCGTGAAATCATCCGCAATAATATTCAATTAAAAGAATACAAAGAAGCAGCAACACTTCTTTATCTTCTTCGCGGAGTGATGAAGTTATCGGAGTTATCGCGATTTCGCGGGGACACTTACGAATCGTGGGCGGTTCATCTCCGGCAGCAAGCTGACGCCACACTCGGTCCGGAAGGCGAAAAATTACTTCGGGAATCGTACATTAAATATCGGCGTTCCGGTGAGGCGTTTGCCGAACTGAGCCAAGTTGATTATGAATCCGCCGATTTTAGTGAGTGGCTTTGGCGCAGTGCAGAAAATTTCAGACTTGGAAAGGATTACCGGCGTGCAATTCCTCAATATAAACACTTTTTACGAATCACCATCAATGAACATCGTCCAGAAGTATATCTTTATCTTGGTGAAATGTATCTTCACATTGATGCTCTTGACGCTGCGATTGACATGTTGGAAGAAGCACTTCGGTATTATTCAAATCATGCGTTGGTGCCGCGTATTCGAATTACATTGAGCCGGGCTTATATCGAGAAAAAAGAATGGGAAAAAGCTCAAGAAATACTTCAACAAAATCTTATTGATGAATACGCTCCGTCTTCCGCAGTGTATCGTGATTCGATGTTTGCGTTGGGCAAGTTGTTTTTTGAAAGGGGGAAGTTTTCGGAAGCAGTTCCCTATTTGGAAGATGCCGTCAAAAATTATCCGAATGCCGTTCAAACAGCGGATTCTCATTATTATCTTTCAAGGGCGTATTTACGGCAAGCATCAGAATTTTCACAATCAGCGGAAGAATCAGTATTGGAAGCCGTCCGCCAGCAACTTTTGACAAACGCCAATATCGAACGGGAAAAAGCATTGATTCATATTCAAAAAACAGAAGAAATACTCGTAAAACGTCAAGAAGTAATGGATTTGACAGAATCAGAACAATTGATGTTGCGAAATGTTTTATTTGAAGCCGGTTCTATTTTGATGGAATTAAAACGTTATGAGCATGCTATTTCGGCATTAAGTATTGTGGCGACTCGTTATCAGAACCGCCCGGAATCGCTTGATGCGTTAATTCGGATGACAACCGCATACCAGCAGATTGGAAAATTAGAGGAAGCCGCAGCAACATTAAATCAAGCGGAATTCGTCTTGAACCGTTTGGAAAAAAACGGTACGATTCCACAAGACAGTAATTGGAAAAAACTAATTCAAGCCGAAAAAAATAGAAATAGATAATATTTCATCGGAATATTTATTTTGAATATTATACTGTAGAACCGCAATATATTGCGTTTCTACAAACCTTCACGATCAATTCTCAATATGATTTTAGGTGAACTTATTCGACGGAAAGAGGAACTGCTTCGGCGTTTACTCCCGATATCGGTTCAACAGTTAAAGATAGTTCGTCAAAACAATCTGACGGTGTTGCTTCAACATTTGGCAGTGAAACAACGTCTGATGAATGAATTTGAAGCAATTGAACAACAATTACGTGCCTTTCCGCCGGAAAAGCAGCAATGGGAAAATGAAACGGAACGATTGGAAAGTAATAAAATAATAGAACATTGTGCGTTGATGTTGGAGGAAATTATCCGAAACGATTCAATCAGTATGGAAGAACTTGGAGTTCAGAAAACCGATATTGAAGCCCAACTCCGCCGCGTGCGTCAAGGTTCACGAGTTTTTTCCTCTTACGCCAAATTCCGTTAAACAATTCACGATTCGTTCTCACTGTTCACTATCAACTATCAATCAACTATCAACGACTAAAATGATTCGTCCGACATATCAATTTCGAGCGTTATTTGATGGAACAACAGTTCCGGTATTGGAACAGGTTGTGAATTTTGACGAAGCACGTCAGGCATTGCTAGCCGGTAACATTGCGAATTTTGATACGCCAATGTATCAGGCGCGGGATATGGATGTTGGGTCATTCAAGAAAAAATTAGCAGAAGCAATTACACGAAAACATCGTCCGCCTGGACATTTTGGACCGGATTGGCCCTTAAAAAAAGGGAGTTCATCAGCATTTGGTGATGATTGGCCTATTGATCATCCGATTTTGTACCATGATTTGAACAATGTCGGTATGGAATTTCAAGTAACGGAAATGGCGAAAAACAATATGGAATTTAATACCGCGCTTAGTATTATGCGTCATCAAATGTTGTTGCTCCAAACTGCGATTAGTGAACGTGTTTAAACGTACTGTAATTATTCCATAGGGAACTTCTAAAAACCTAATGTAAAAATTTATTGTTAGAAGGAACGCGGTCGTCTCGACCGCATTTTTAGGCGTTTTTTGTAAAAAAACAGGGCAGGCGAGACGCCTGCGTTCCTC
>JAITIZ010000598.1 GCA_031279215.1 Planctomycetaceae bacterium | reverse complement strand
AGGAGGAACGCAGGCATCTCGCCTGCCCTGTTTTTTTACAAAAAACGCCTAAATATGCGGTCGAGACGACCGCGTTCCTTCTAACAATAAATTTTTACATTAGGTTTTTAGAAGTTCCCTTATGTTTTCTTAGTCCCGCAGGGACGAGATAATTGATAGTGGATAGTGTCGCAAGCGGATTACTACCAAACGGCAATAATTCCGCTTGCGACACTCTCCACTATCAACTCTCAACTCTCCACTCTCAACTACTCTCACCCCCCTAGCGGGGTTAAGAGCGAAAAACAAAAATTCCACGGATATATTACGAATAAATTTATTTTGTCGTATTTTCTGCGGTTCAAAAAAACGGTTACGTTTATAATTATTCTTCTTCCTCTGCGAGTTCGGCAGAGGCGATGATTTGCTGTTGGATGTTGCCCGGCACAACATCGTAACGCAAAAATTCAATACCGTAACTTCCTTGGCCGCCGGTCATTGAGGCTAATGTTCGGTTGTAGGTCATTACTTCGGACAATGGGACTTCTGCTGTAATTGTTTGCATTCCGCCGCCTGCATCGTCAATTCCCAATGGACGTCCTCGACGGTTGGGTAAATCACTATTAACATCACCGACATTTGCCATTGGAACAGTTACTTCCATTTTGACAATTGGTTCTAAAATTGCCGGTTTTGCTTTTTGAAACACTTCTTTGAACGCCATAGAACCTGCTGTTTTGAAGGCGTGTTCGTTTGAATCAACATCGTGATATTTTCCGTGAAACAGTTCTACGCAAACATCTTGAACCTGATAACCGGCAATAACCCCTTTACTCATTCGTTCTTTGAATCCTTTTTCAATTGCCGGAAAAAAGTTGGACGGAATGACTCCGCCGACAATAGCATCAATCCAAAGGAAATTTGTTGTTGGGTCATAATGAAAATCTTTCATGGACGGGAATTGATCCTTGTTGTTTGAATAGGTTTCGGGGTTTGTTCCTTTTGGGAAGGGGAACATCCGAATATGTACTTCACCGAATTGTCCTGCTCCGCCGGATTGTTTTTTGTGCCGATACATTCCTTCGGCGTTTGTTTGAATTGTTTCCCGATAAGCGATTTTGGGTTCTTTGGTATCGAGTTCTACTTTATCGCGGCGTTTGAGTCGTTCGCGAATAACCTGAAGATGTAATTCACTCATTCCGGTAATCACGAGTTGTTTTGTTTGTTCGTTCCGTTCTGTGAGGAATGTTGAATCTTCTTGTGTGATTTTTGCCAATGCGCCGGATAATTTTGCTTCATCACCTCGGCTTTTGGGTGCGGCGGCGAGTCCTACCATAGGTGTTGGGACGGGAAACGGGTCCATCAAATAGTCGCCAAGAGTTGCGCAAGTTACCAACTCCTCAAGTTTGGCAACCGCAACGATCATTCCGGGAGCGGCTTCGTCCACTGGTTTTGTTTCGTTGGCTTGCATTTGAAAAAGTTGCGCAATTTTAATTCCGCGACGGCTGGTTGATGCCGCAATAGATTGACCATTTTTAAGAGTTCCGCTGTAAACCCGAATGAAATTTAATTTTTGAACAAACGGGTCTATTCGTGTTTTGAAAACTTGAGCGATAACCGGTTCATTAGGATCCGTTTTGATTTTGATTTCTTCACCGTCATGATTTTTGGCATTCCGTTGAATTTTGTCCGGTGACAAACCGCAAAGAGCGAAAGCATCCAATAATTCTTTGAATCCGGCTTTGGTTTTACTGGAGACGCAAACGATGGGAATTAGGGTTCCGTCGAGAATTGCCTGTTGCATAAGAACGGCGAGTTCTTCGGGAGTTGGCGGATTCCCTTCGAGATATTTTTCCATTGCGGACTCGTCAACTGTTACAATCGTTTCGATAAGACTGTCCTTATATTTTGATTCATCATCAAACGAACTAACAACTCCTTTGAAATCATGTCCTTCACCGTTTGGAGTATTAAGCGGAACGCATTCGGGACCAAAAACATCCCGAACTAGTTTGAGTAATTTTTCAAAATTAACTTTTTCATCGTCCATTTTGTTGAAGACCAGAATACGCCCAAGGCCGGCTTTTTTGGCTTCAGCGAAAACACGGCGAGTATTAACTTCGATTCCCGACGATGCGTTAATCACAATTGCCGCCGTGTCCACTCCCCAGAGGGCGCCAATCGTTTGACCTATAAAATCAGGATAACCTGGCGTATCAATAATATTAAAGAGTTTACCGTTATGTTCGAAATGGATAACACTTGTTTCAATGGTGTATTTATGATTTTTTTCTTCTTCATCGAAATCGCAGATACTTGTTCCATCATCGACGCTTGCCAATTTTTTGATGGTTCCTGTTTCATTGAGCATGGCATCTGCCAATGTTGTTTTTCCTGACCCGCCATGTCCGCAAAGAGCAATATTCCGAATATCCGGGACGTTGTATTTAGTCATAATTTAATCCTTGTCGTCAAAATAGTTAATGTGTTAGGAACCGCCTCTTGGCACGGTTCCACGAAAAATCAATAAAGTGTTATTTTACAAAGTAACTATTAGTATTCAAGACCCCGTTTCGTAGTTAGTCATGGAGAGCGGGGTAGTTGATAGTTGATAGTTGAAAGTGGATAGTGGATAGTGTCGCAAGCGGAATTATTGCCATTGGGGTAGTATCCGCTTGCGACACTATCCACTATCCACTATCCACTATCAACTATCCACTCTCTGTGAGGAGATTGTTACTAAAAGCGAGGATTGAGGTTCTCCGAGTGAGGAATTTTTTGTTCCGAGCGAGGAATTCTTCACTCCGAGCGAGGATTTCCTCACAAAAGCGAGAATTTTTGCGCTTGGAGTGAAGATGTTGTCAATAAAAGTGAGGATGTTGCTGCAAAAAGCGAAAATGATCCCGCTCGGAGCAAGGAATTGCGTACGGGGAGAAAAAAAAGGGCAACTATCTATTTAAATCGTCCGCAGATGACGCAGATTTTCGCAGATTTTTAACAATTATTTTTTGTGAATAACACAACAAACGCACTTATGAAACAACCGAAAAGAGAACAGCAGGGACACATGGGGATTCGATTCTATTCAAAAAACTTCTTCAAAATAATTTGCGAAAATCTGCGTCATCTGCGGACGAGGTGAATGATATAGGAGGTATTCGAGCGAGTCATAAAATAGACTGTTACCAAGAAAATCCCCGTTCACATTGTCAATACCGACATTGGGAACGGGGAATTTTGTTGTTTAGGACGCAACGATGTTGCTCCAAACCGCTTATTCTTCATTTTTACGTTTCACTCTTGGGAAACGCGTTTTCAAGTCGGCGTACACTTCTTTTGCGCCCGGAATATCTTGAGCGGCGGCGGCTTTAACAGCGTTGTAGAACACCAACGCCGCTTGATAAGCTTCACTGCCGGACACCATTACGGTGTCGTCAATATTGTCCGACAATTGCTTAGCGGAAATATGCACCGTGCGCAATCCGGTTGCGTCGGTCATATCCACGTCAAACTCGGTAATATTGAGATAAGACGGACACAGTTGCGGAAACTGGTGTGCATAATCCTGTGCTTTTTCCACAAAACTCAATGTTTTGTCGCCCATTTTGGGCAAGTCATGCCGTTCCGCCGGGGTTAGCGGCAACAGATAGGGAGCGAGCAAGGTGTTGGCAGAATCAATGCATGATTGTACCTGTGCCAGGACTTCGGGCGGAATAGGTGTTACATGTTTGTTTTCCATGTTTAACTCCTTTGTTAATTATTAATATTTAAGGAAACTTCTAAAAAATATTACTATTGACAACTATTAAAATGTTGTAACAATTTGTGTTAAACAATTCCAAAGGCGACCTTTTGCCCAAAGCCGTACTGGCGGATATTTACTCAATACCAACAGGTCATTTTTTCATGTTCGCGAATGATTAAAGAAGTTCATAAATCATTACGATTATTCAACATAAACAACTTGACCATCCATACAATCAGCAAGCCTTAACATGACAGATTTACTGTTATGAGTTCCGACAGGTGTTGTGTTATTGATTGATCGAACAGAGCCGTCGCCTAATAGGAAATTGCAAACGCCAGGATGCCAACTACC
>JAITIZ010000589.1 GCA_031279215.1 Planctomycetaceae bacterium | reverse complement strand
GAATTTCCTGATGTTTGGGTGGAAACGCTTGCTTACCAATACACGCGGAAACCGCCGAAACTTGTTAAGCCGCGAAAAAATGTTGTTATTCGTCTTTGCACGATTGAATGTTCGTTTGTCCAACCGCTTGGAGTTGGTGAACAGAATAAATCGTTGCGCGAAGATATTGAAGGTTGGAGTAAAATTGCCGATCATCTTTTTGTTTGGGATTATGTTACAAATTTTTCGGCGTACATGTTACCGCATCCGAATCTTCGGGTGTTGGCTCCGAATATCCGGTTTTTCACGGATCATCATACGATTGGTTTATTTGAACAGGGCGACGCTCATTGTGCTGCCGGAGATTTTGTACGTTTGAGGAATTGGGTGATTTCACATTTGTTATGGAATCCGGCACTCGACGAAAAGAAATTGTTCGACGAATTTTTGAACGGTTATTATGGAAACGATGTTGCTCCGATTCTGAAAGAATACTGGAATCTGCTTCTTGATCGTGCGGAAAAATCGGGTGTTTATCTTGGTATTTACAGAACATCAACCAGTGATTGGCTTGATTTTGAAACATTAAATAAAGCGGTTGTACTGATGAATCGGGCAATTGAAACAACAAAAGATGAAACGGTACGAAATCGGCTTCGGCGTGAAAAAATTCCGGTTGATCTTGTTGTGTTAAAGGACTATTATGTTCTTCGCCGTAAAGCGGAATTGACCGGTAAACCGTTTATTGGTTTGAGTAATCTGCAAGACGCTGTTAATGACTTCTTTGCCCGATGTAAAGAATTTAATGTTACGCATCACAAAGAACCATGGATCGAGGATGATAAATTTGAATTATATGAACAATATTTACGGCAAAGATTAAAATTCGATCCTATTGTCATACCGCCGGATTTTTGCAAAGATTTGCCGAAGAATAGTTGGTATGATGTACAAAATTTTGAATTTAACATTCATAAACGCGGAGAATGGGGTTTCGTTATTGATGACAAAAAAGCGTCAAACGGTCAGGCGGTGAAAATGCCGGGCAACCATTTTGAATGGGCAACGAGTTACAATTTCGACGATTCACTGCTTGATTTGAAACAGTCGAAACCTTCAACATCAACAACAGCGGAACCGCCCAAATATCGGCTTTATGCGGCGGTTCGTTGTGATGCCCAAACAACCAAAGGTGTCGCAATGACGCTTGGAGTGTACGATCATAAGGAAAAAAAGGAAGTTACGAGCAAGTCTGTTCCTGTTTCAGAAATTTCCGGTGCGGAATATCATTGGGTTGATTTGGGATCAATTGCGCTCGAGCCGGGGTTCAATTTTTGGTTTGCCCCGCCGAAACGTCCTGACGAAGTTGACGCTGTGTATATTGACCGGATTGTTGTTGTACGGGAATAATATTTGTACAAAATTTGAGCGGAATTACTTTACTTTTGGGCAGTTCTATACTTTTGACCGTAATATAAAATTTTACTCAACTATTACAAAAAAATGAGATTGATATTGACGGGAATACCATATTGTGTTGTTTGTTTTCTTTTGATGATTCTGTTTGTTTGGTTTCTTCCGGCTGCGGATATTTCGGTATTGGAGCGTCCGAATATTTTACTTATTGTTGCGGATGACATGGGTTTTTCGGATGTGGGTTGTTACGGCGGGGAAATTGCAACTCCCAATCTTGATGCTTTGGCTCAAAACGGTCTTCGGTTTACCCAATTCTACAACACAGCCCGATGTTGGCCCACACGAACTGCTCTGATGACCGGTTATTATCCGCAACAAGTTCGGAGTGATCCTGTTGTAAAAGGTTCACGGTTGCCGAAGGGCGTCAAGGTTATTCCGCATTATTTGAAACAGCTTGGTTATCGTTGTTATCACAGTGGAAAATGGCATGTTCCTGGTGCGCCGTTCCCGTGTGCAGACGGTGGTTTCGACCGGTCTTACGAACTTCTGGATCATAATCGAAATTTCAATCCGCAACTCCACCGCCGAAATGATCAACCTCTTCCGCCTGTTCAACCCGATAGCGGATTTTATAGCACATCATTTATTGCACAAGAAACGATCAACCAGCTCAAAGAACACGCCGCCCAAACACCCAATACCCCTTTTTTTGCATTTACAGCGTTTACGGCTCCACATTTTCCGTTACACGCTCCGCAAGAAGTGATCGCTTTGTACCGTGAACGTTACAAAGTTGGATGGGAGGTAATTCGAGAGCAACGGTTTCGGAAATTGACCGGCATGGGAATTGTGTGTTGCCCGCTTTCGCCGCCGGAACGTGAAATTGGACCGCCGTATCCACAAAATAATCTTGACCTGCTCGGTGCCGGAGAAGTTCTCAAACCGTTAGCATGGACAGATTTGACCGAAGAACAACAAAATTTTCAGACAACTAAAATGGCAATTCATGCCGCAATGGTTGAAATGATTGACCGTGAAATCGGTACTATTCTTAACCAACTTCGTTCAATGAATGCAATTGAGAACACACTGATTTTCTTTTTGTCGGACAATGGTTGTTCGGCGGAGATAATGATTCGCGGTGATGGACATGATCTGGAGGCAGAACTTGGTTCGGCGGCGACTTTTCTTTGTCTTGGACCCGGTTGGTCAACCGTAAGTAACACGCCTTTTCGCCGACATAAAATCTGGACACTGGAAGGCGGAATTTCTACACCGTTGATTGTTTCTTATCCTAGAAAATTGTCTCAAAAATCAAAAGAATCCTCTGTACATTCATCAATAAATTTATCGGAAAATGTATCTTCTCCGAATTTGTCATTGGCAAACGGATTACGGCAGGATTTGGGACATGTTGTTGATCTTTTGCCAACGATTCTTGATGCTGCCGGATATCAAAACAATTTATCGGTAACAGAATTTGTACCGTTACCTGGGGAGAGTTTATTTCCGGTGATTGTTGGTTCTTGGGATGCGGAAGTCAAAAAACGTTCACCGATTTATTTTTCGCATGAAGGTAATCGTGCGGTTCGGGACGATCATTTCAAACTTGTTTCAACAGCGAAAAAACGTCAAGGTGATGATATTTGGCGTCTTTACGACATGCGTTCCGACAGATCGGAACAACAAGATTTATCGCAACAGTTTCCAGAAAAAACCGAAGAACTGCGCCAAATCTGGCAGCAACTCGATGAACAATTTCAACACGACGCCAAGTAATTGTCTATATTAAAAGTAACACAATATATCAGCGGAATTTTTGTTTTTCACTTTTTTGGGGTTATGAATTTTAAAACTAACCTTATTTTTCGCCTTATTTTTTTGAAATACGAAATACACGAAAAAACGAAATAGACGAAAAAAATAGGAAATAAAAATTTTCGTAATATATCAGTGGAATAATTTTAAACTACCCTTACTTGAATTTTCGGTTTTCATTTTTGGTATTTGTTTTCAGTATTTATTTTTAAATATGTATTCATTAAAATCGCCATGAAAGGGCAACCAGCCCTAGCGTAGGGCAACGCCCTACGTAACAAATATAACACACCAAAGCCCTGTAAGGGCAGAGTAATAGTTGATAGTGAAAAGTTGAGAGTGTCGCAAGCGGATTACTACCAAAACGGTAATTATTCCGCATGCGACACTATCCACTCTCCACTCCCAACTATCAACTACTCTCACACCCCTGCTAGAGTGTAGCGAATTACAACCTAACGAAGTGATAAACAATAAACAACCCCCTACAATTTGTCAAGTCCCAAAACAATAAATTTTTGTGAGCGGATTGATAAACAATATTGAAATTAGGTAACTGTTTACGGATTTACAACTATTCCGGTTAAAAATCCGCTTGCGACACTATTAACTATTAACTATTAACTATTAACTAACTATTAACTAACTATTAACTATTGACATAAACTCTCTTTACCTTAAAATTTTGGTAATATATCAGTGGAATAATTTTTTGGGTTCTGTTTTCGTGGAATTTTCTTAATTTATTATGTTTTCTTAGCCCCGCATGGGGCGAGATTATCAACCACAGCAATCACATCTCGCCCTTGCAGGGCTTTTTTGTAATAGGGAGTTCCTACTCCGGCGGTTGCGCTTCGCTTGACCGCCGGTTATGCATTTCACACCCCTAGCGGGGTTAAGAGCGAAAAACAAAAATTTCACTGATAGATTACTATTTTTTTAGTTTGGAAAACTAAAAATTGATCCCTTGAATACATTTGAATACATTGGAAACGCAAACAACATCTTCCGAAACTATCGGAACAATATTTCGATTGGCTCGGATTCAAGAAAACAGCGATTGGTTATTACCGGTTCTAATCGTTATACTTTTAATTGTCTATTTTTTTCGGCGTTACCGGATTGACGCTGCCGATCTGAAAGCGTGGCAACAGGTTATTCTTTTTGTGTTGCGGTTGATTGTGATTTTCGGATTGTTTGTTTATTATCTCCATCCGCAATGGGAACATCTCGTCGGTAATTCTCGTGTTGTTGTTTTGATTGATTCCAGTGCAAGTATGGGGAATCAGGATATTTTGGATGATATCGGAACAACAGCCGATGAAAAAGAAAAAATCAAAAATCAGGAAGAATATGAGGAATTGAACGATCAAAAAGATCAAAAAGATCAAAAAAATCAAAAAGATCAAAAGGAACGTGAAGATAAAATCTTTGCCGGACCAACACGATTGGATGCGGTTATTGATTGGATTGAACGGAGCGAATTACTCGAACAACTTGCGGAAAAACACAATATTATTCTTTATTCTTTTGATGCGGTTTTACAACAACAAAATCAGGATCGCCATTTTTCAAATCATCTCCATAACCTCAAACCCAACGGCGAAGAAACCGCAATCGGTCATACCTTGTTTGAAATTTTGCAACATGAACGCGGTCAACCGCTTGCCGGAATTATTTTATTATCTGATGGCGGTCAAAATGCGGGTCGGGATATTGACACACCGCTTGAAACAGCTCAACGGTTAAAAATTCCGATTTATTCTATTGGTGTTGGGCGGACGCAGCAGCCGCTTAATTTTCGTGTTGGAAATATCGACGCACCGGAACGGGCATTCCCAAACGATCCGTTCACAGTGAAAGTTCCCATCGAAATGGTCGGAGGTGAAACCAACAGTGAAACCAACAACGAAACCAACAGCAAACCCGCTAGCGAAACCAATAACGAAATCGAAAATAATAACCATAATATTGAAAATAATTCAAACAATAGGAATAACATAAGCACTCTCAAAACAATACCGGTCGAACTTTGGACACAACCCATTACACCGGAAACAACTTCCAACATTCCCGTGAAAATCGGTGAGAAAGAAATTCAGATTTCTCAAGACGGAATTGTCGAAACGACATTTGATGTTCGGATTGCGGAGCCGGGCGGAGTACGGTTGACGGTCAAAATCCTCCCGTTAGACCAGGATCATTTGTCTGCCGATAATCAACAACAAACCGATATTGAAATTGTTGATCGGAAAGACCGGATTCTTTTATTTGCTTCGGCACCGAGTCGTGATTATCAATTTCTTTGTTCTCAGATTTACCGCGATAAATCCATGTTGGTTGATGTTTATCTTCCTTGGGCAAGACCGGGTATTTCTCAAAACGCCGATAAAATATTAGAACGATTTCCTTCCACGCGAACGGAAATGGCGGAATACAATATTGTTGCGGCATTTGACCCGAACTGGCGTGAACTTTCTGAGGAACAAATCAATGTTCTCGAATTTTGGGTAGCACGTCAGGGCGGCGGACTAATTCTTGTTGCCGGTTCTGTTCACCAGGCAGATACGGTAACTGGTTGGGTTACGGAGATGGGAATGGATAAAATTTGTGCATTGTATCCGGTTGAATTTTGGGCGAAACAATCTGCATTCGAACATCGTTATCACGGAGACGAACAGGCATGGGCGTTGAAGTTCAGCCGTGCCGGTGAAGAATCCGAGTTTTTGAAACCAATGGAAAATCCGGTTGAATCTCGAACTTTTTGGAATGAATTTCCCGGATTCTACGGTTTTTTTTCTGTTAAAGGCGTGAAACCTGCCGCAACTCTTTTAGCCGCATCCGGTTCACCGGAAACAATGGGACGTACTGAAACTGGAGCGTTAATTGTTGAACATTTTTATGGAGCGGGGCGAGTTCTTTATTTCGGCAGCGGCGAGCTCTGGCGGCTTCGGCGTACAAACGAAAAAGCATACGAACAAATCACAACAAAAATACTGCGTTATATCAGTCAAGGACGGTTGCAACGAGAATCAGATCGCGGTTCACTGGCAACCGATAAACAACGTTATTCACTTGGTTCCATTGCCCAACTCCATATCACCGCCAACGATGCCCAATTGAATCCTATAATGAATTCTACGGTTCCGGTGGATGTGTTGTCTCCGTCGGGGACGCTGCGAACTGTTCAAGGAATTATTGATCCGAATATGCCTGGTACTTATCAAACGCATCTTCCATTGACGGAAGAAGGAACGTGGTCAATTCAGTTTAGTATTCCGGGAACCGAAGAACGAATCACACGAACTGTTCAGGTACGCATGAGCGACCTGGAACGTGAAACCCCAAACCGAAATGAACAAATCCTCAAAAAATTAGCAACCCAAAGCAATGGTGTTTACTTCCGTTCACCAACCGACGCTTTGCCAATAATTAAAGAATCAACTCTTTACGGCAATATCAATCTTTTCAAAGCAGCTAATTCCCAACCTTATACCGGTTCACCAATTACAGAACTTCTCAAAATTCGTTCCCAACGAGCGGTTCCCAACACGGTTGCCGAAGAAAAAATGTTACGTTGGTTTTTGCCGGTTATTTGTTCGATTCTTATGGCGGAATGGGTATTACGGCGTTTGATGAAACTTGTATGAATTATACAAAGCCCCATTTGTTATTGGGAACTTCTAAAAACTCAAAATTTATCGAGAGTTAACGGCGCGGGCTTGCCCCGCGCTGTTGAATTTTAGACACCAAGCGCGGGGTAAACCTTGCCGTTAACTTGGTTATTAGAAGTTCCCTTAAAGAAAAGGTCTATACTTACCGTGTAAAGTATATTTCAGGGAACTTCTAAAAACCTAATGTAAAATTTATTGTTAGAAGGAACGCGGTCGTCTCGACCGCATTTTTAGGCGTTTTTTGTAAAAAAACAGGGCAGGCGAGACGCCTGCGTTCCTCCT
>JAITIZ010000175.1 GCA_031279215.1 Planctomycetaceae bacterium | reverse complement strand
TTCGTAACATGAAATGAGATTATCATCTGAATCACGCACTTCAACTAAACGATTCCATGCATCGTATTTTCCCTTCAAACCAGGCATTAATACCATATTACCATTTGCGTCGTGATTTGTAATACCCTGTAATTCATTGGCGGTGTTGTGGTTTTTATTTGTATAAATGAATTCAATTTATCACTCATAATTTTAATAATCAATCTGCGGTCATAATATGCGCAAAACTCAATTTTCAAACAATTTTGTCGCTTTTTGAATATTACAGAAACGATAATTTGCTTCATTTCTTGTTGCATTTCCTAAAAATTATCCCAAATTCTATTATCGTATCGGTAATTTCAAGCCTTTTCAAAGTTCCTGGACAAGCGCACTATAGGAAAATTCTCCAACATAAAGATACGGTTGATTTGATATAGACTTGAGGACTTCCCTATCAACCATCTCCTGTTGATCAAGACATTCCGTGTAACTAACGTAGTGAATATACAATTTACACTGAAGACTCTTTGATAACATCTTTGCGGCAGACATAATTTTTCGTTTCGACATATATTCATTGGCAAGGAGATACTTTTTCCAAACAAAATCCTTTTTTATATATATGTATAATTGATAACCATAAGATACTGATCCATGAAGCAAAAATTTCCATTTTGACCTGTTTTTTTGTCCTCCCCCAATAGTATACAATCCAAGAGTATTATACCCACCAACCACTCCCACTGCTACTTCGAGATACTCATCACGTTTAAAACATATTTTTTCAAAAATCTCAATATCGCCATTAGGTGCACACTTAAATCGACATTCAGACCATGTATTTTTGTCTTTTGCGATAGTATATGAGAATAACATTGGAAAAACAAGCATAAAAAAAAATGACATGGGTATAAGAAATATTCCCATCAGCCAAATATCTTTGTATTCGGGGCTAGTAGTTTTTAAAAACAACAACGAACATCCCAAAATAAACACAGAAAGTGACATTATCATCAGCAGCATCAGTGGAAGCGAACTATATTTGCGTTTAATTTGAAGAATACCTGTCGTATGCTCAATATCACATGACCACCCATTACTTAGTACATATTGCGCAATAGGTAAATATTCGTTCAACTCTCTTGAATTTATTATGATATTGTTATCTTTCATGTTTTTATTCCCATAATATGTTACATTTATTACGTCTACTGTTGGGAATTGATTCACGACGACATTCGAAATAATCAGCCTCAATATAGTTTCCTGATTTTTTAGGACACACTTAATCGTACAAAATCAGGAAGTTCTCCGATGAGCGGGCGGAGATATTCGAGACATTTTTCTGTGACGAAAAGTCGGTCAGGGCAAATAAATTCGTTGGGCATTGGTTTTTCGCCAAGAGCCACTTCGTTTAATGGAGCGGTTCCGAGTGACCAAGTATAAGGATTGTTCGATGTTCGCCGGATTGTTACCATAACCCCACTCGTTCCGGCAACCGCCAGCCGAACCGCTTCACGTCCGCACGCATACGCTTCCTCAATATCAAGCGGAACCGTCCGGTCAGCCGCGCACATCTGGAGTGATTCACAAACCTGAAATTCGCCGCGCCAACCGAATTTGTCCGACAATATCCGGTGTAACACTAACGCCGCACTCGAACCGCCCATCGCACCAAATTCAACATTGGAAAATTTATCGGCAGTTTGCGATGCACTAATTGGTTTGCCGTCCGCATAGCAAACTCCTTCACCGCAAACAATGCTCACCCAACCAAACCGGTCATAAGCGGATTGTGCTTCGGCAAGAAATTGTTCTAAAACAAACGGACGTTCCGGTAACAAAATGATATGCGGGGCGTCGTCTTCGTTTTTCTTAGCGCACGCTGCTGCCGCCGGAAGCCAGCCCGCTGAACGTCCCACCGTTTGGAAGACCACAAATTGATCAACCCGCTTCATATCCCGCGCAAGTATTCCCGATTGCTGAACCGACAACGCTACATATCGTCCCGCCGACGCAAAACCCGGCGTGTGATCGGTCGCAAAAAGATCATTATCAACCGTCTTCGGAACGCCAATACCGCATAATTCATAACCCTGTTCACGACAATACTTTTCAACACGATGAATCGTATCCATCGTGTCATTGCCGCCAATCAGAAAATAATATCGTATCTGATATTTTTTAAGTTGTTCCAGAACTCTCGGAAACTCCGCATCTTTGAGTTTATGCCGACAACTTCCAAGCGCACTCGAAGGCGTGAATTTAAGTCGTTCAATCGTTGCCGGCAATTCCCTGCCCAGATCAAGAACTTCATCCTGCATGAAACCTTCAATACCAAACCGCATTCCGTACACTTTTTCAATACCTTGCGGTTGTTGTTGCAAAGATTCCTGAATAATACCGCAAAGACTGGCGTTAATCACCGCTGTCGGTCCGCCGCTCTGCCCAATAATTGCGTTGCCTTGAAACATAATTGTATCAAATAAAAAAAAATTAAATTAAAGTAAAGTAAAGTAAAGTAAAGTAAAGGTACAACGTTAATTTGTTAATCGGCAAACATTGGGTGCCGGTTTGCCGCCGGGCATATCAATTCTCGGTTGTTGGTAGAGTAATTGTTGGACCGGTTTGAATGTATCCAGTATTTTTTGATAATCAGGATCATTTTTGTCCGAAAAAATAATTCCGCAACATTTTTTTTGGCTACAACATCCTCTGTTACCGTTTATTCCTGTTTTCCCGCCATTTCACGAAAATATTGTTCGATAATATCCCGATAATGTGCCGGAAAACTTTTTTCAATACGTAATAACGCTTCTTCCCGTTCATGCGGCGGTAAATCACCCCATTGTTCTCCCATATCAAAATCATGCCGATCAATATTACCAGGGGCTTTCTGTTTCAAAATTCGGCTGTCGTCTGCCGGTTTATTGGCTTGTTGTCCCTGATCACTCTCACTATTTTGACTTTGTTTTTGCGACTGCTCCTCAATCTTCTCAATCAATTGGTCAAGCGATTTCAAAACATCATTTTCTACATCTTGCGTTCCTTCGTCCGTTCGTCCTTTGCCAAGACGCCGCCGAATATCGTTCATTTTTCTTGAAATTTTTTCAGGGGCATCTTTTTCTTCTTTTTTATTATTTTTCAAATCAAATTCGAGCAATTTTGCTAACTCCATAAACCGTCGCGGAGCCGAAGAATCTGATACTGTTTTAAGTTCCTCCAGTGCAGTAAGACCTTTCTGTAATTGTCCCAAGTGATTACAAACAATTGCCCGTGTTACGAGAACGCCTACCGGATCAATACTGTTTTCCGGTGTCATTTCGTCAAGAATCAGAACCGCTTCATCGTAAAGCCGCGACTGAACAAGCCGCAACGCAAGATAATACCGAAGTGAAGCATAAAGATATTTCGTTCCCGAATCACCCAGATAAATCTGAAGCGGAACCTGAGGCAAAACAACAGGTTGACCAAACGGTAATTCCTGCCAAGCAAAAACATCACAAGCATCCAAATAAGTTACGGCAGCCGGCAGGACATGACGCAATGATTCAATGGTTAACTCAAATAACGCTGCTCCCGAAAGTTTTAAGGTTGGGTCTGTTGCAAACCGGTCAACATCTAATCCGTGCTGTGGGCGTTCCGTAAGATTTTGCGTTTCAAGCCAGTTGACAAACTCCTGACGAACTGCCGATATTACCGGAACTGACCAATTCCGAACAGATACGTCCGTTTTTACAGTAATCGGTTCCTCGGCTCTAATGACATTGATAAAGGAAAAGAAACAAGTCTGTACCGTAAATATCAAAAATATCAAAACGGTAATAAATATCGAAATACTTCGCATAGAATAGTGTTTCAGGAAATTAGAATTTTAAAAAAAGTCCTCGTCTTTAAATTCACAATTCCGATGATCATTTTCACCGGCATAAGGAAATTGAAACGGGGTTTCGGCTTCTGCAACTTTGGGTAACTCTTTCAAAATAATTCCATAAGTTTGCGGAGAAACTTCAGGACGATCCGCACAACCGGTTAAGGTAAACAACAAACCAATCAAAAATAATGTCGGTAAAATTCGCATGGCAATTAGTAATCTAAAATCTAAAAAAAATGTAATTTATCAACGGAATTTTTGTTTGAGTTTAAAATGTATTCGCTGAGAATGATCACAAAATAAAAATTCCACTGATATATTATAAAAAATTAAGTTTTCAACCAACATTTTGTTCCTAACGGGACAGAAAAATGAACAGACCGTTACTGAATAATTACGAAAGATTACTGAT
>JAITIZ010000396.1 GCA_031279215.1 Planctomycetaceae bacterium | reverse complement strand
ATATTTTAAAAATTTGGTGATATTTCAACAAAATTTCCGTTATTTTGTAATATTATTCCGTAGTGTTTTTATTTTTCTTAATCCCGTTAGGGCGAGATAATAGTTAATAGTTAATAGTTCGCAAGCGGATTACTACCAAACGGCAATAATTCCGCTTGCGGCACTCTCCACTCTCCACTAATCTATGCTGCCCGCAGAGTTTCTTCGATAGCAAGACGGATACGGGTAAACGGTTCCGCAAAATCAATAGTTCGTGAAAACCGTTTGATGTTATCAATTACCGGATGATGCTCGGTTTCGTTGAGCATCGGAATAGCAAGGAAACGATTACCAATCTTGACTTCTTTCCAATGTTCAAGATTCAAACCGGGAACTTCGGGAATCCGAAATTGTTCTTCCTTGTTGTTGGAAGTTGGTTGAAGATGAGTGTTTTCAATACCAAACGATTTCAAAGATTCGTTTAATTCTTCAGAGATTTCAAGTGTCGTTTGAGGAACAGAAAATTCTGGAAAAAGCGGCAAAACATTGTTGGTTGGTTTTTCAACACGGTTTTCCTGCGGAAAGTTTTCTTGTTGAATATTTTCTTGTTGAATACATTCCTGTTGAATACATTCCTGTTGAATTGGTTGTTCCGGTAACTCCCGTTTTTTTCCGGTTTCAAAAACATAGAACACCGGAGTTTCAACATGTTCCTGAACCGCCAGAACCGCTGCAATATTGGTCAAAATATAGGAGACAGGAGTTTTGGAACGGATAAGAAGTGTTCGGGCAATTTGTTCACCGTAAAGAAACGGAGCCAATGTGTTTCCGTAAAGGACTTCCTGAGTTCGGTTGGGTTTGAGCGGATTGGTACAATGAAATTCGAGTGGCCGTCCCGTCTGATTCAAAATAAGATAACCGCCAATCAAACCTAATCGCGGTTGATTGATTACTGTTAGAAAACCCAGTTTTTCCAACTTCGGGGAGGTGTTTGGCATAGTAACAGAACATATAAATGACGTTTAGCTTTTTATCGGAAAACAACATGCTCCAAAATCAATAAATCATGTAAAGAAGAACGAATTCCTCCACACATTGATTAAAAACCGTAAATTCTTTAACTTTTTTTTGAGGGGTCTCGACTTTTTTTCAAAAAATGATTTACTTATAGACTAAGAAGGAACGAATTAGTTAAATATGATAACATGAGCCGACTCGATAACACAAACAAACCCGATAATAACGGCAATATAAACATAAAATAGAATATTTTACCGATTAAGGGTATAAAGGATAGAAAAAGAATATTTTGAAAAATATTTTACCGGTTGGTGTTATAGAATTGGAAACGTTATCTTGTTTTAATAAATACCCTGTTTAGTAAGGACAAAAACTGTTTTTTGATAACGAAGGATGATTTATCATGTTACTAGGGAGTGGTATTTTTAAAAAGTTGTTTTCGATTTTTTTTCAACCATTTTTATCTTTTATCAATAATAGGTTATCAATGTCAACCACTTCACACGAACCGCATTTTTTTTCACAAATTGATGTTGTTCATTCTCTACCCCAATCAAAACCGGAATCTCAATCAGAAATTTGTACCTTGTTGCGGGAGTTGCTTGTTGCGCAGGGGCGGCAAAATGAACTTCTGGAAGAACTTATTTTACAGGTGAGTCAACCGCATCGCCGTAAAACAATTGAACTTGCTCTTTGGAAACGGGCCAATCCCGAATTAGCCGATTTTTGCCGAAGAGCCGCCATAAAACTGGAACGAATTCAAACAGATTTGCTTTCCACAATTACAGAAGATGTTGAATACAATGCGGATACATTACTTGAAAGCGAATTTTCCTTGAATGAATTTATTGATCGGTTCGGAATGAAATTTATGCATCTAAACACCCTGCTCCAAGTTCTTTCGCAACTCGGAAACGCCCCTGATATTCAAATTCAGCAAACTTCCGACCCGCGTAAAGATGCTTAAATCAATAATGATTTTTGTTTAAATAATTGTCCTTTTACGGTTTATAATTTACATTTTACCTTTGAAAATAACCATGCGGAAAACATCAACATCTATTTTGTCCGTTCTCCGCAAGTCAACCGGTATTGAGAGTATTGAACACTGAAAATTTCATTTCGTTCCATTTAGTTCGAGTACACCTTGTCAATAATGGAAAAGTAAGATAGAATAATTCGTCTTATGAAATGATTTCCATACGACATTGAGGAATTTGTTACATGCCTAAAATTCTTTGTATTATTTCTTTAGTTATTTCAAGTATTATCCTTTTGATTTTTCTCGCCAACATGTTAGCAGGAGTACCATTTGGTTCCGCTGGGGGAATGTTAATGAATATTGGTATGATAGCCGGTTCCCTTATTGTTGGAACATTTAGTGTGCTGACGTTTCTGGAATGCCGGTAAAAAGTCTGTGTTTTGTGTGTCGGTAATTAAAACCGGACAAGAAACAGATGTAATTGTCTATTGGAACAATGTAACATTGTAACAATGTAATGTGTTCGAGTGGTTAATAATAGACAGTTACAACGGACGGAAGTAACGGCGGTTAGGTTATTTTGCCGGAACTTCCGGTGCGGTTTGCCGGTAATTATGTTACGGGAACATTGGATCGTAACCTTGGCTCTGAATTTGAATCCGGTGCGTCGAGAATAGGACGGCGTTGTAATTGGGGTTCTGTTTCGGGTTCTTCTTCTCCTTCTCCTTCATTTTGGAGTTTCAAAGGAGTATCATCATCTAGGAGCGGGCTGGGATAATCTTGTAACGTCTTTTCTTCTTTTTCTTGCCGGCGAAATTCTGCATCCTGAATTTGGTTTGAATCTTTTTTCATATCCGCCAATGATTTACCGATTCCTTTGGGATCCAGTGATTTAGTAACATTGCAAATATCAGCAGCACAAGCACAAGGATTTCTGTTGCAGAACTTGCAGGTATAAGCATAAGGAACTTGACCGGCAAAACCGGGTTGATTACATTCGCACGGGTCTTTGTAACACAATGGACATGACCAACGGAAAGTAAACGGACGCGCATACCCCGCAAAAAGTGAAGGATTCCAATGCGGTCGGTAATAAGGCGACGGATTGTAATACACGGGAAATTTTCTTGCTCCATTATTGTACATATCAAGAATCGGACGCGGAATAACCGATAAAAATCGCGGCTCTTTATAAGGATTAAACTCTCCCCGCGGTCCGAAACCATCATCAGCATGTTCACAAGGATCGCTTCGGTGTTCACGGCAGGCGTCGCATGTTCCGCACGGTTCGTCGCCGGCGGTCAGATCACAGGAGTTGGGCATATTCTGGCTGCGCGGTTGAACACAATGCCGACACAATGTCTTTTCGCACGGAAAACCTGCTTTACACATTTTACATTCACCGCAAGGTGTTTGGGGATTTTCTTCGCAAAGAGGACATGTTTTCGGTTCAAAACCTTCGATTTCCTGTTCACATTGGTCTTCAAGCATCCGGTGTTTTCGTTCCGTTTCGGAAATTTCAGCATACCGGTCACGGTGAACAGCACCGGAAGTTTTACCGTGAATGAATTTCGGATTTACGCCCACCGTTTTCGGATTCGGATACGAAAAGGAACTCTTTGAATGTGAATTATTTGAAAGTGAACTCTTTGAATGTGAACTATTTGAAAGTGAACTCTTCGGGAGTGAGTTTTTCGGAAGTGAACGCTTCGGAATTTCGTGTCCCGAAATATTTTGTACGAACAAAAAAATCAAAACCGATAACCCTAAAATAATTTTCAAATTATTAAAACAAAAAAACATGGATATTCTCCTTATTTTCGTTAAATGATATTTTTTCAAATAATATTTTCCAAATGGGAACCTTCTAAAAACTCATTTTTAACCACAGAGAACACAAAAATCACAGAGAAATTTTGACCGTAGGTTGCGCTTCGCTTAGCCTACGGTTATGCACATCTCGTCCTTGCGGGACTAAGAAAACATAATAAATTAAGGAAATTCCACGAAAATAGTACCCAAAAAATTATTCCGCTGATATATTACTAATAATTGAATTTTTATATCTTTTATTTAAAAATCCCGTCAAAATCTGTTTATTCTGTCAAAAGACGAAAACCGAATTGTCAAGTGTGATGAGTATAAAATAGACAGTTACATTTTTTGTGTTTATCTGCATAATTTGCAGACTTTATTCTCACGATATTATTAGTTGTTTTCTGATTACACTATAATAGGTTGTTTTTTGGGTTATGTTATTTAATTTCTGAATTTTTTATGCATAAATTTTCTTCTTCTTTACCGACAACCGCTAAAATCGTCATAATGAGTTGTACTCACTCAATCTTTGCTTATTCTGTCCAAACCAGTTTATTCGTAATTATTTAGTAAAATTTTCGTTTTTCGCTTTTAACTCCGTTAGGGGCAGCGTCGTAGTTGATAGTTGAGAGTTGATAGTTGAGAGTTGAGAGTGGAAAATGTCGCAAGCGATTGACAATCATTAGTAATCATTAGTAAAAGGTTATTAAAATAGACACTTACTGAATAATTACGATTTTTGACCATTTTCAAAAAAAACTGCACAAAATGTGTCCGGTTTCTTTGTTTTGCGGAGTAATAGAAAAAGCATTTTTTTTAATTATTTCCGCAATCATTTTGAATTGATATGGGTATTTCAAAAACACAAGCGTCCCTTTTGTTTCTTGCCCATCACGGTTATGTTAAACGATTGGCGGTTCGGCAGACGCCGCTTCATGGAATTTGTGACGATATTGTTCAACAGGTTTTCATCGAATTTACGGAAAAAGCGGAACAATGGGAAATTGGTGATGATGTTCGTCCGCTTTTAGCCGGAATTACGAAAAAAATTGTTTTGAGTTATTGGCGTGATCATTCAAGACATCATTGTCCTGATGTTTTATTGAAAATTGCCGAACACCTTCGGAAACTCGGTACCGATGACCCAACCCCAGAACACCATGAAGAAGAAATTCGTGCTTTACGCCTTTGCCTTGAAGAAATCCCTTCAAAACATCGCCGACTGATTGATCTTTACTACTTTGAACGCATGACAACTCAAGAGATTGCTTCCATGATCAAAAAGAAAACCGCAACCGTTCATCGGATGTTATGCCGGATTCGGGCAAAATTACGTATCGGTATTCTCCGCCGGTTAAATCATGGAGGTACTCAATAAATTATGTTACCGATAAACAAAGATAATTCATCCGGTCTTGATGATCTTGTCCAACAATATATTTCCGGCGAAATTACGGAAGAGGAAGGACAAACCCTCTGGAATCAGTTACAAAATTTTCCGAAACTTACTGAATTGTTGTTTCAACAGATGGAACTCGATGTTATGCTCGAAGAAGCAGTCGGTGAAAAAACGCCGCCCGCTGCATCGGATAAATCATCTGAACCGGAAACAACTCCTATGGCTTCAAAAAAATACCAGACTTTTTCGGGGTTTCGTTTGAATCCGTTCTTAAAAATCCGTTCCGCTTTATTATCGGCAACCGTGATGATAATCGTTATCGTTTTGATATTAAGCGGTTTTGTTTTGTTGTTTCAAAATTTACAAAGGAATATTCAAACGGCTGTTTTGACAGAACATTCTCAACATTCTCATGTTACGGAAAACATGAAAGAGTTTATGGAACCGGAATTTCTGGAACCGTTAAGTACCGCGGTGGCGATTATTTCCGGTTCGGTTGATGCTGTTTGGGATAATCGGAGCGGTGTTTTTCGTCAAGGGCAGTCATTGGAAACATGTTGGATGCGTCTTCGGAGCGGTTTGGTTTCCTTAACATTTTTCAATGGTGCTGAAGTTGTTATGGAAGGACCAGCCGAGTTGGAAATTATTTCCATCAATCATGTTCTATGCCGTTTCGGCAATATTAACGTAACAGTTCCGCCGCAGGCACAAGGTTTTCTTGTTTCCTCTCCGCAAATGGTGGTCAAAGATCTCGGAACCGCTTTTGCGGTTAGTGTTACTCCGCGAGGAACGGAAGTTCACGTCATCAAAGGTGAAATCGAATTTCAAGAGAGTCCGTTTGGACTGGATAATCTTCCCGCCAATTTGAAAGAAGGCGAAGCATTATTTGTTACAGTCAAAGGCGATTCACGGTATTTCCGGGCAAACAACGAAGTCTTTGCTCCGACACGTTCCCTGAAAGGTAAAACGAAAGAGTATATCAATTTACAGTACGAAAAATGGAAAAACCGGCGGCAACGTTTTGACGCAGATTCCTTTTTGCTGTTCCATTTCGATTTTGAAAATCTACAAGCGAATGCGGAGTCTGTTTCAAATATTGATCCGAGTCCGAAAAACAATCTTCTTGATGGTCGCATTGTAGGTTGTCGGCTGACGGAGGGACGTTGGTCGGGAAAGGGGGCGTTGGAATTTTCACGAACATCAGACCGTATCCGTGTTTATGTACCGGAATCCTGTGAATCCGTTACACTTTCCACGTGGATTCGTATCAACTCTTTGGATCGCCGTTCCAACGCATTGTTTGTAACAGAAAACGACATGGTAGGCGGACGTTTGCTGCCGACATTGCAATGGTCAATTTTGCAATCGGGCAGTCTTCGATTGGAACTTGCCAGTCCGATTCCCAACGAAAAACTGTGTTATGAATCACCGCCTTATTTCAAACCGGAACATTTTGGGCAATGGACACATCTTGCGGTTGTTGTTGACGGGCTTACGCAAACTGTTTCGTATTTTGTTGACGGAGTTTTGATTGGAACACCGATAGTTGAATTTCCGTTTAAGGAATCGTTACCGATTCGCATAGGCATGGCGGAAATTGGAAATGTTCCGGCTGTTGATCAAACAAAAAAAGGTAAACCGATTCGTAATTTTTGCGGTTGTATGGACGAGTTTCATTTTTTTTCACGTGCTCTTTCAAGAGAGGAAATCTGGGATTTATATGATCCGGTTTCCGATTGGAAGGACGAAAACCAGTAATTCAAGATTATAAATTATACTTCAAACAGAACTATAATCAAATTATTTATTAAACAAAAATTCAATTCTAACAAAATTAATTTTATGACTTTCACGAAATGTTCTCTCAAGTTTTTATTCGTTTCAATAACGGTATTTTTAGCGGTGTTCTTTTTTTATCGTTCCGTTTATTCAAACGAAGTGATTGCGACGTCGGATCGAACACTTCCGATTGCTTACGATGTTGATGTTCTTATTCTTGGCGGTTCGACGGGAGCGGTTGCGGCGGCTCAAGAGGCAGCGGCAACCGGAGCCGATACAATGCTTTTGACACAATATCCGTATCTTGGCGAAGATTTAACAGCAACATTGCGGCTTTGGCATCACGACGAAAAAAACGACGAAAATAAGGAGAAAAACATCGATCCTCTTTACGAAACAATTATGAATGATCCGATTTATGCAGCAACAAATGAATCGGAAATCGAATTATTGTTGCGACATCCGAAAAAGTTACCGTTTTCATACGAAGTACTTCAGGAAATCAATTCCAATCATCCCGAAACACCGGAAAAAAATCGTTTAACCGATGGTAAAGCCGCTTCACCGCGAAATGATAGTTTACAAGTGAACGGTAATATGACGGTTGTACTTGATTTGGGTTCCAAACAAGATGTTGGAGTTGTTTCGTTGATACCGTTTTATCGGAAGAGTCATTTTGCAGTTGAAAAAGCCGATTATTTTATGAGTAACAACAAATCCGAATGGGAACCGATTGGAACAGTTAAACGTGATACGAAAAAACTTCCTGTTTCAGATTCTCCCGAACTCTTTTCGCTTATTCTGCAACGGTCAATTCTGATGCGTTATATTAAAATTGAGATAACAATAGAAAAATCGTCGCGATTAATTTTGGCTGGTGAAATAGTTGTTCTTGCGAACCGAGCCGATCTGACGAGTGCAATTCCGATTACGAAAAAAGCGTCATTCAAAACCGCCGAACCGCCGCGTCCGCTTCATATTAAACAAACGCTTGATGAAGTGTTACTTAAATCGAATGTCAAATTTCTTTATGGAACATATATTACGGAATTGCTGACGGATGCGAAGGGTGATATTCGCGGAGCCGTGATCACATCGCGTTCAGGACGGCAAGCAATTACTGCCAAAAGTGTGATTGATGCCCGTGTTGATTACAGGGAATTGCTTGAATCCAATAAGGAAAATGAATTGGTTAAAATCGAATATGTTGTTATCGGCGGTCGCGAAATTTTGTTTGAAAAAGAAAAATATTCTCTTTTGCAAAGCGGAATTTGTGAAACAATGGATAAACCTTATCGTACACATTGGCCCAATCAGGCAAAAACGGAAGGCGGTGAATTTCCGATTTTCCGATATACGTTTGAAATCAAACGGGAAGACGCAGAAAAGGCGTTTGGCGGTGATTTGAGTAAACTTGGTGAAATCGAAACGGAAATTCGTTTGGCAACCTATCACAAAGACCAACAGTTTACATCAGACAGAATAACATTGCTGTCCGGTTCCAATATTTCAAACTCATTAAAACTTGGTAATTGTTTCGGAAAAGATTCCATTCGCCAAGGTCGCAAACTTGGACATGAAGCGGGAAAATCGGTAACACAAAAAGAACCGGTTCCCATTAATTCGTTTCAGGTAACAATGTTTGAATTGGAAAAAGTTGAAAAGACGGTCAAAACAGTTTCCGGTGATATTCGGGAATTATTGAACGGTATTCGATCTTATGAAAAACCGCTTGGATTTATTCATGAATACGGTTTAAAAATTCCGATTGTGGCGTCGTATGATGTGGTGGTTGTCGGCGGCGGGACAACTGGTGCGCCGGCTGGAATTGCTGCGGCGCGAGCCGGTGCCAAGACATTGGTTGCCGAATTTTTGCACGATATGGGCGGTGTTGGAACACTTGGTGCAATTGCCGGTTATTATTGGGGAAACAAAGTTGGTTTTACGGACGAAATTACCGAAGGTAAACGGTCATGGAATATCGTTCAAAAAGCACAAACATGGCGTACTAAACTTCGTGAAGCCGGCGGTGATGTTTGGTTTGGAGTTCTTGGTGCCGGAGCAGTGGTCGATCTTAAACCGAATGCGGACGGTCAAACGGTTGTGAAGGGTGTTTTACTTGGAACGGAATTTGGTCCCAAAATTGTTCTTGCCAAAGTTGTTATTGATACAACCGGCAACGGCGATATTGCAATGACGGCTGGTGCGGAAATGAAATATGTTACGGAAAACGAAATAACTGTACAAGGAGCCGGACTTGCTCCTCGTTATCTTGGCGGTCGGTATATGAACAATGATTACACATATATTGACGATACTGACCCGATAGATGCGACACATGTTTTTGTGTACGGAAAGGGAAAATTCCCAACCGCATTTGATCAGGGAAAAATTCTCAATACACGGGAACGCCGCCGTATTGTTGGTGAATTTACATTTACGCCGCTTGATCAAATTAATTTACGTACTTATTCTGACAGTATTGCTCGTTCTTTCAGTAATTTTGATACTCACGGTTACACGATTGAGCCTTATTTGGAGATTTATCATCCGAAAAAGGTTGGAATTTATGCGTATTATCCGTATCGAAGCAGTATTCCGAAAGGGCTTGACGGGATTCTGGTTGGGGCGTTGGCGACGAGTTGCCATCGTGATGCGTTGCCGTTGATTCGAATGCAGGCGGATTTACAAAATCAAGGTTACGGACTTGGTTATGCTGCGGCAACCGCAGTTAAAGACGGTGTTTCTGTACGTAATGTCAATATCCGTAAAATTCAAAAACATCTTGTTGAAATCGGTAATCTTCCCGAATCGGTTTTGACGGAAACAGACAATTACGGTGAGTCGAAGGCAAAACTTGCAGAAGCGGTTAAAACAATTCCGAACGATTATGAAGGTGCGGCATTGGTGATGTGGTATCCAGAAGAATCGAAACCGTTGTTACAAAAAGCATACCGTGAAGCAATTAATTTTGAAGCGAAATTTGCTTATGCCAAAATTTTGGCGGCTTATGGTGATTCGACGGGAGAGGCGGTATTGCTGGAATCGTTACAAAAGTATGAGAATTGGGATGAGGGTTGGAATTTCAAGGGCATGAGCCAATTTGGTATGGCATCCAGTCCGCTTGATCAGATTATTATGATGCTTGGTCGGATTCGTAGCAAGGCGGCAATTCCGTTAATTACCGAACGGCTTGCGGAACTGAAACAGGAAGACGATTTTTCACATCATCGGGCGTGTATTTTGGCGTTGGAATGGATAGGCGATCCTGCCGGAGCTTCGGCAATTGCGTTACATTTAAGAAAACCAAAGATGATGAATTATGTTCATGATTCTATTGCGACAGCGGAAAAACGTGATCGTGAAGACTTAAAAGTTGCGCTTGGCGAAAAAAGCCGTCGTGATTCGCTCATTGAACTTGGAGCTGCTCGTGCTTTGTACCGTCTTGGTGATGCGGATGGTTTAGGGAAACAAATATTAGAAGCCTATTCCAAAGACATGCGCGGTCATTTCGCCCGCCATGCTGCGGAAATATTACAAAAATAAAAATTAGATTAGACTTCATGCAGTTATTCGATTGATGTTTTATTGTGTTACAATTTATACCAAAGGTAGGCAATGTTTTGCTGAAACATTGTGTTGACGTATTCGCCGGCTTGACCCTGTTGACGGCTGGAAATCGAAGAACCGAATCAACACTTTGAAATAATTTAACACAAATTGTTACAACATTAAAATAATGAATGTAAGAAATATATTACCCCAATTCATAATAAACAATTCAATATTCTTTATAAAGGAGTAAATGATGAAACAATTTTTTAATCAGTTAAATTACGTGGCAAGGAGTGAGAGAGGGGATAGTATTGCTAGATTGGCTTTTACCCTTGTTGAGCTTCTTGTGGTGATTGCGATTATCGGCGTGTTAATCGCTCTTCTGTTACCGGCTGTGCAGGCTGCACGCGAAGCCGCAAGACGTACACAGTGTACAAATAACCACAAACAAATAGCGTTGGCATTACACAACTACCACGATGTCAACGACTCAATGCCTGCTTTCAATGGTAAAATTATTTTTGGCAATGGTTCAGTCGTTGAGTATTATAGTATTTTATTTCATTTACTTCCATTTTATGAAAGTCAAACACGTTACAGTTCTGTTGTAAGTAATTCCACAGCAATTGGTACAACAGCAAACCATTCTTTTCTTCAAGGGTTAATCTCCACACTTATTTGTCCCTCCGACCCGAATAGTAGAGAACCGGGGAAAGCTCCAATAAGTATTTCAAGTGGAAATTTGAATCCTAGTCTTCAAGCAAGAACCAATATCGTTGTCTGTTTAGGAGATTATATGTCACAGAATCATAAACCAACTGCTAACCCCTCTAAACAATTTGGTACCAATCGAGCCCCCTTTTCCAGTTATGGCAATATAGATGGTATAACAACAATTGTGAATGTTTGGAAATCTTTTGGTGCAATTACGGATGGTTTGAGTAATACGTTGGGATTGAGCGAAACTCTTACTTCTGAAGAAACCGATTCACGAAATCCTAAAACCTATGTAGTTTATGTTAATTTAGTACCAACAGGTGGAGCAGCGGACACCTCTCCTTATTCAAAAGGTTCCGCTTTCTGCCGTGATTCAGCTTTGGACACAAATGACCGTTCCCAACTTTCCGTTACGGTTGTAGCAGCAACACCCGGAAATGTTTATCGTGGACACACTTTTGCCGATGGAGTTCCGGCAAGATGCGGATTCAATACGGCATTACCGCCTAATTCTCCTTCCTGTACAAATCGTAACCAACCGACTATTCATCGAGGTTGGGGAGTATTTTCTGTAACGAGTTATCATGCCGGCGGTGTCAATGCCGCATTGCTCGATGGTAGTGTTCGTTTTATTTCGGAAGGAATCCAGTGCGGTGATTTATCGTTATCCG
>JAITIZ010000522.1 GCA_031279215.1 Planctomycetaceae bacterium | reverse complement strand
AATATCGTGAAATTCAAGCAGGTTGAAGACAAAATCATAAACGATTCACAATCAAAGTTAATACTCAAGGAAGTAAATCAAACAGTCAAAAATCAAAAATAATCCAAAAAAATTTCCTGTTGATTATACCGTCCGTGTTTGTAACACAAGAATAAAAAAATGAACCGGTCAAAAATTTCGACCGGTTCAATCGCCTGAAATATTCAACTGTTTACAAGTAATATTTATCGAAAGAGTCTTGTACATGTTATCAACAATACTGAACAAAAAAATTATCCCGTTAAAAAAATCAAAATCACAGATTAAAGGAGATTAATAATGAATACGTGGTTTCGTCAAAATTACGAAAATATCCTTCGTGCGCTTTGTGTTGCGGCACTGATTCCTATAACATTTATATGTACGGGCTTGACTATTTTTTTTGCCAATCAAGGCGAAGTTGCGGGAACAATTTCATCATTCCTTCCCGTATTTGGACAGATGATTGTGTTAGTGGTATTTGTTTTGTTTCTTGTACAGTTGCCGTTTTTATTTATAAAACGGAATTGGTTTCCATTATTGAATTCATTGATTCTTGCTATTGGTTTCCTTTTTTGGTTACACGCCAATGTATTCAATTGGAATTTTGGGGTTTTAGACGGCAGTTCGATAGATTGGAAATCATTTCGATATTTGGCATACAGGGAACTGTTTGTCGATACACTTGTGTTAGGAATATTGTTTTGGCGACACAAATGGTTTTCAAAGTATGCAATTCACTTTGCCTGTATTTTGATGCTTATGCAAAGTATTCCACATGGTCGGGCAATTGCTCGTGAAACCTTACCGGATCATACCAAAAATACGATTCGACAAATATTGCGTATGCCAATCGTCGATTATACCGAATACCGTCGATCAAAATCATTAGCCGATGTTCCACATGATCCAACAATTCCTTCATGGAAACAGTACGAAATTACTTATGATCATCTGTTTCAGTTTTCGGAACAAGAAAATGTTCTTTTAATTATTCTCGATAAAACGGAATATTCACAATTTAAGGAAATTATCGAAAAAGATTTCGAACTTCGGGAAGCGTTCAAAGATTTCACCTGTTTTCCTAACATGCTCACTGAACGTTCTGGAACCAATTACTGTTTGCCGCAAATTCTTACAGGATGCGAAACGAAAGAAATAGATTATAACTTTCGGGATGATCCCAGTGGTGAAAAAAGAAATGAGTTTTTGCAACGCACCGGCGTACAGGATTACACCTTGTATAAGTCGTTGTCACAAAAAGGATATCGGGTTGATCTTTACTCAATGATTCCCGCTGTGATTTACTTTGATTCACGCTGGATGTCCAACATTCGTCTTGTTACGGATGATAAGTCAAAAGCAGCGAAAAAACATTTACGTGAGCTAATCGAGTTAGTTATGTTCAGAAGTGTACCGACGTTATTAAAACCAAGATTTTTTGATATTCTTTTTTCAAAAAATTCATCACAAAAAGATAATGTTGTAAAAAATGAGAATTTACAGGATGAAGAAATTTTTGAATCTTTAGGAAAATATCCACAACTCTCTGATATAGAATTATTGGCAACAATAAATAAAACGTTACCATTATCATTTTCATCAATACCTTGCCTAAAAATACTCCACATGCGCGGCGGTCATGAACCTTGGATTATGAACGAAAATTTACAAAATGTTAACGATAAAGATAGACTTGAGTGTCACTATACGGTAAAAGCATTATCACAATATCATGGTTTCCTTAAAATATGTAAACAAATCTTGGATCGATTGAAAGAACTCAATACCTACAATAATTCTCTAGTTGTTATTATGGGAGATCATGGTTGTGAATACTGGAATAATTATAAAAGAAATTATCATCGCTTTTGTAATCCTCATTTTATGATCAAAAGAAGAAATGAATCACATATTTCGATTCAAAATGATATGGCACCGGTTCATATCAAAGATGTTACTCCAACAATTTTGTCGGAATTAAATTTACCAATACGTTCAAATTCGACATCCATTTTTAATATTCCTCAACAGCTTGTAGAACAACGGAATTCTGTTTGGAAAAAACATTTTTCAGCAATGAAAGAAGCAGATAATATTACATTCTTACCTTTTTCAAGCGATGATAAATTTTATATTGATAAAACGGTTCCGATGTGGGCATCTGATTTTACAGATGTTGAATGTGACGCACGTTCTAATTCTTGCTTTGAAAGCCAACTAGGTCTTTTTGATAACAAATATCTGATTGGACTTTTCACCGTAAATAATTTATCAACAAAATTACGTTATCTTTCAGATATTCATGATCTTAAAATGATGGAATCTGAAAAACTGGAAATAAGAAATTGGGAATTTTTCTGTAGATTTGATTTTTCAAATGTTCAGGACGGTTCTTATGTTATTGTTCCACTTCTTCGTAATATCGATCATTCCTATACAGCATTATCTTGTACGGTATTAGGACTTGGTCAAAAAATTACCGTAACTTCAGGAAAAGCTAAAAGTAGCAGAGAAAAATTAGAAATAAATTTTAAAGGTTCCTATTGAAAGATTTTGTACTAAATAAAAAAAACAAAAACGAAAATGTTTGATTTTTTGAAGTTCAATCAGGTTGAAGACAAAATAATCCAGTAAATCAAGTTAATCCTTTTAAAAAATTTCAAAAACTCAAAATAAACAAGAATATCACATTAAGTTTATCGACGTTATCCGACAAATATTGTCCCAATATATACCGACCGTTTTTGAACAGTGTACAACAATCATTATTGTTTAGTTAATTTAATTAGTGAATCTTAGTCCTAAAATAAAAATGAAACTATTAAATTTTTTAAAAAAATTAGTTTGGATATTTTTACCAAAATCAGCGAGGGTATTGTATCGTGAAACAAGGGTGTTTTGGTCACAAAGAAAATTAGCCGCCGTTTTACCAGAAGGCAGTGAATCTCCTGTTTTTTTGCGAAGAAAAGAAACTGATTTTAATGTTTACGCAGATGTTTTTAT
>JAITIZ010000520.1 GCA_031279215.1 Planctomycetaceae bacterium | reverse complement strand
TCCTTCTAACAATAAATTTTTACATTAGGTTTTTAGAAGTTCCCTTAATTTATTATGTTTTCTTAGTCCCGCAGGGACGAGATGTACATAACCGTAGGTGTAGCGAAGCGCAACCGCCGATTATGCATTTCACGCCCCTAGCGGGGTTAAGAGCAAAAAACAAAAATTTCACTGATATATTACCAAATTTCTTTAGTATTTTACGCTGATTTTTTGCAGTTGTACAGATACGGATTCATTGTCGGGTCGTTATACATTTTGAATTGATGATAGACTTTCAAAATTTTATGACCGGAAAAAATATCGTCGAGAAGTTCTGTAAGGGATTGAGAAAGATCGGTATGCTGTTGAAAACAACAGTCTAAGCGTTGGGAAACGAGTTGCCGGTGTCTCAAATCAACATCGTTTCGCTGGAGTTGTTCCTGCAAATGGAAAATACGAAGAGACATAATCGATAACCGATCAATAACATTCCCCGGTGTTTCGGTATTGATACGAGCATTCGGTTTCGGAATAACACCGGTTTGGTTCAGTTGCTCAATTATTGCAGCATCAATTTGTTCAACACCGTCATTCCGCTTCTGATTGAGTTGGTCGATAAGACGTTTGACTTGCGCAATTTTCGAATCACTAACATCAGGACTACGGGCAATATCTTCCTCATGCCAAAGATCAAAATTAAAACGATGCTGCTCCAAAACAACTGTGAAAAAATTGTCTTCCGTTTTGAGAACAACAAACTTCCGACCATGCCAATATTCAACAGCATTAAATTGAAGAGTCGTTAATTGGTTTACGTTAATCATCTGACTTATTGGAATTTGAAAGGGTTAAGCTGCTTTTCGTTTTTTTGAAGGGTTGTTCTCTTTAATATCTTGGTTAATATCTTGATTAATATCTTGGTTAATCTCCTGAATCGGTAACGAAGAATCTGATGAAAGAATTTTGGCGAGCATTTCGTCACACATATTACAAACGGTTTCGGTATCAATTGCGTCCATTAAGGTTCGCGGCGCACGGTGAGGACGAATTCGGCGGCCTTCAAGAGTTTGCTTTTGAATGAAACGGTTTTGCGTGCCGTATGGTCCATTGCGTTTGGCGGGCATGGGACCGTAAAGACCAAGACAAGGTGTTCCTATTGCGGCAGCAATATGCAACGGTCCCGTATCAGAACCAATAAAAATTGTCGCCAAACGTGCAAGTGATACGAGTTCTCCCAATGTTGTTGACGGAGCCATAAATGCTGTACCTTTGGCACTTTGAACAACTGTTTCTGCAATTTTCCGTTCTTCATCTCCCGCCCAAACAACCAGCGAAGGAAGATTCCATTGAGTGAGTAAATATTGAGCGACTTCGGCGTAACGTTCTCCGCGCCATCGTTTTGATTCCCAACCGGCACCGACATTCAGGATGGCAAAATGTCCGTGTAATCCGTTATGGTTTAGAAAATGGCGTGCGGAACGGCAGTCCATTTCGCATTCCGGCAAGTCGAAATCAATACTGCTGCCGTAAATCCCAAACGGTTCTAATAAACTCATATTCCGGTCAATAACATGTTCGGCATCGGGAGTAATTCGGTAATTATTGAACCATTGACTTCCTTCACGTCCGTCAATTCCGCCAAAACCGATCCGATAAGTTGCCCCCGAAAGCCATGCCGCAAACGAACTCTTGAAAAGTCCCTGAACATCAATTGTTATATCAGGAGCAAACATTTGAAGACGTTTTCGAAGAAAAGCAATTTCCGACCATGACTTGATCCAGCTCTTCTTGACAATAATCAAACGGTTAATTGCCCAATGTCCGAGTAAAAGTTTTGACATTTTTTCCTCAATTAACCAAGCAATTTCGGCATGAGGAAACCGTGTTCGGAGGGCAATCAGAACCGGCAATGTGTGAACAACATCACCAATCGCACTAAAACGAACAATCAAAATACGTCTGGGACGTAATAAGATGTTATCCGAAAAATAAGACGCTTTTCGAAAAAACATTAAAATTATCAATAAATAAAAGTAATAATGATAAAAAGACCTACTTTACTTTTAAGGTTTACTGGGGGCATTTTAACGAAATTACCGGAAACAATGCAAGAGCAAAAAATGATCACACAGTTCACACTGTTTACTACGAGCGATTATGCGATGCGGTGAGACAAGGAAAATATTGACAATGATATTGCCGGATAATTACCGAACCGCCGCAATACATAAATAACAACAAAATAAAGCACCTCTCACCGAGACGCAATAACAAACTCAGGAAAGAAAACCACCAAAAATTTAAGTTTTAGAAAACATCGAGTCGAAAATGGTTTCCTGAATGATAACGGCGTGAAGACGGATAGAAATTGATCCAATCTTTGTTGTAAGCCGGGACTTGCATTTCTGCCGGATAGCGATTGTACATATTCTGGGAACTGCGAAAATATTCCGGCGAATAATAATTATGCGGATAATATACGTAAGGATAGTAATAAAACCGTTGCCAATCCTGAACATTGTAGGTTTGAGCCCATTGTCGTCCATAACCTTGTTGCGCCAAAGTATTGGACGGAGAAAATGCCCAACACAATGCACTAACACAAAGTACTGTTAAAAGTATTTGACGATACATTATCAAACCCTTTCAAATTTTCTGGTGAATGGAAACGGAAAAAGATATTGCAACTCTTTTTTTATCGTCAAACAAATAAAATGAACTTGAGAAAATGTTTGTAGTTAATAGTGAATAGTGTCGCAAGCGGATTACTACCCAAACGGTAATAATTCCGCTTGCGGCACTATTAACTATTAACTATTAACTACTACGCGATTGCTTTTAGTTTTTGCGAATGTTCTAATTCACGGAGTAATGAAGCCCGTTCAATTTCCGCAGCAAGACGTCCGGTAATAATTTCCAATAACCGGAGATCATGTTCTGAGAAATGACGTTGTTGGTCGGAAAAAAACCAAAGAGTTCCAATAATTGACATTGGTGAAGCAACCGGAACACAAATAGCAGTTGGAAAATCTTCCGGCGCACCCCATGCATCAAAAAGATAATCTTCGTTTAAAATAACCGCTTGACCGAGAATTGCCTCCAGATCTGCCATCGAGTCATGCAAGGGACGTGCCGGATCAAGCAAGCGTTCTTCCGGTAATCCCCAACAAGAACGTAATTTCAGTAAATTGGTTGTTGTTTCTAAAACATAAAGCGAAACAGCTTGACAATCCAGTATTTTCGCGCTTTCTTTCAAAATACTGAAAAGAGTTTCGGAAAACAGAGATTCGTTTATATCGGTTGTTGGAACCGGAATCAGTGAGGCAAGTTCCCCTTCATATTTCCGAAACATCTGTTGCCATCGGTAGGCATCACCAAGGAGCAATGCCAATGAAGTAAGAAAAAGGTCTTGTTCTTCGGGGTTCATCGAGTGATTCTGATGATTTTTCGGCGGCAACAGAGCAAGGCATCCGGGTGATTTACCGTTTTCGACCTTAATGGTAAAACAACGAGCCATTATATCCGGTAATGTCCCGCCTGCCCGAATAAATTCAATTTCAAGACCAAAAATTGACCGAATTGACCGGAGTAATTCGGGTAAACTCCCAAAAAAAGGAACATCTTCATAATCCAAAAAAGATTTCGGACCGGGGAAGGTACGCAAATTGTCTTCATAAAATTCATCATTCATGGTTACATCGAAGGGATTTGATATTTTTAGAGTATTAGTTCAATCCTTGAATCCCTCTTTCATCCATGTCGTTCAAAAGCCCCAATACATGGACTTTATGGGCTTTAATGACTTATTGATCGGTTGCAAATCACTCTTGAAAAAAGACATTCTGTATGGAAACGGATTATTCATATTATGACGGGTATATATTCAAAACGGTTTATTTGTAATTGCCGTCCCGAAGAGGCAATAAACAATAGCATAAGGGAACTTCTAAAAACCTAATGTAAAAAATTTATTGTTAGAAGGAACGCGGTTGTCTCGACCGCATTTTTAGGAGTTTTTTGTAAAAAAACAGGGCAAGCAAGACGCCTGCGTTCCTCCTAATATATTAGTTTTTAGAAGTTACCATAAGGCAACGCCCTAATACCTAACGGTCTCTTTTAATAACCTTTACAATTAGTCTTCCTTTTGTTAGAATATCTTTGATAAAATGATAAATGTAAGAAGTATATTACCAAAATGAAGGTGTGAATAGTTACGAAATTCAAAACACAAGTTCTGCTGAAATATTACAAAAATGACTTCTATTTTTTTGCCTTCTGGCGGAGATTCCAATTTAACAAAGGTGCAATTTGATGCTTCGACTCATGGAGATCGGATGACACGTCTTGGCAGTGTTATTCGGGAGTTAGCGGTTTTAGTTGGAGTTTATTTGGAGGGGCAGGGTCAATCGGCTTCACCGCTTGACGAGTTGTCTGGTTTGGCGGCAGCGGCGCAAGTTCGGGAAGTTGGGCGTATTACGCAACGCCGGCGGAAACCCGAAACGGCAACTTATATCGGAAGCGGCAAATTGGAAGAATTAAAAGAATTGGTTAATACGGTTGATGCCAATCTTGTTATTTTCGACAATGATTTAGCTCCGAGTCAGACGAAAAATCTTGAAGAACATTTGAAGGTTAAAGTGATTGACCGTACGGAGTTGATACTTGACATTTTTGCTGGTCGGGCGCAAACCAATGAGGCGCGATTGGCGGTGGAGTTGGCGCAACTGGAATATTCGTTACCGCGTCTCAAAAGGATGTGGATACATCTTGAGCGTCAAGGTGTTGGCGGAGTGGGATTGCGAGGTCCTGGTGAAAAGCAGTTGGAGGTTGACCGCCGGTTGGCGCAAAAGCGGATTCTTGATCTCAAATCGGAATTGAACACGATTCAGCAACGCCGTTATCGTGAAGTTACCGCACGAAAAACATCTCGGACTGTTTCATTGGTCGGTTACACAAACGCCGGTAAAAGTACACTTTTAAACCGATTAACAGATTCGGATGTGTACGTTAAAGATCAACTTTTTGCAACATTGGACACCCGAACACGGCGTTGGCATTTACCTGGTTGGGGACCGGTTTTATTGAGTGACACGGTTGGATTTATTCGTGATTTGCCGCATCATCTGATTGCCGGTTTCCGTGCAACACTGGAAGAAGCGAATCAGGCGGATCTTCTTCTCCATGTTGCTGATGCGTCGAGTCGTAATGTGGATATTCAGATTGATGCGGCGTTTCGGGTTTTGACGGACATTGGTATTCGGGAAAAAGATACGCTTTTGGTTCTGAATAAAATTGACGTTTTGGAGCCGGATCAATTGGAGGTTCTTCTAACGAAATATCCCAATGCGATTCCGATTAGTGCCGGCAAGGGGTTAGGGATTGAAAGTTTGACAGTTGCGGTAAGCGATATTTTGAGCAAGGAATTTCTTGATCTAACTCTTGAAATACCGGTTGCCAATGGTCGTCTTATGGCTTTATTAGCGCGGGACGGGGAAATTCTTTCAAAATGTTATGGTGAAGACACGGTTTTGGTTCACTGCCGGGTTCCGCAACATTTAGTTGGTCGTTTACGGCAGGAAAAAGAAATACACGGATTACCTGAAAACATAACTCAATTTTAGTTGATAATTGATAGCGGAGAGTTGATATACTCTATCCTGTTATACTGTATACTCATTGTACTTTAAAATTCGGTTTTATAAGAGTAGAATTTTTGTATTCTTTATTTAAAAATCCTGTAAATTCTGTTTATCCCGTCCCAATCCGTTGATCTTGTCCAAAAACGAAAACCGAATTGTCAAGTGTGATGAGT
>JAITIZ010000472.1 GCA_031279215.1 Planctomycetaceae bacterium | reverse complement strand
ATTTTTGAGTCATCGAAGGAAACGATATATTTGAACGATCCGTTAAACATTACCGGATACTCACAAGTCCTAAAACAGACAGAAACCGATCTTGTAACAGGTGAGCAAGCGAACATAACCTACATTATCGGACGTAACAGAATCAGCCAAATCACACTTAAAGACAGTACAGAACAGGAGTTATACTTCACATTCGACGGTCATGGAAGTACTAGAGTCTTAACTGATCTTGCCGGTGCAATCGTCGAACTCTACGCCTTCGATGCTTATGGTAACGCAATTGGTTTTACCCCATCTGTTGCGCTAACTGAATTCCTGTACAGCGGCGAACAATTCGATTCAAAAATCGGACAACAATATTTACGTGCAAGATATTATGATCCGGCTACGGGGAGATTCAATCGGTTTGACCCATTCTTTGGAAATCTGAATGATCCGCAGTCATTGCACAAATATCTGTACACTCATGCTGATCCGGTCAATGGGATTGATCCAAGTGGAAATATGTCTATTGGAATGGCAATTAGCATTGCCGTTAACGTTGGCAAAGTAGCAGCAACAGGTGCCGCGATTGGCGTTGGAATTAATGTTATTAGGAATATTGCATTGGGTAATGCTTGGCATCAAGAGATTGTTAGCGCAGCGATTAGCGGTGCAATATTTCTACCTGTCATTATGGTTTGTCCGCCTGTTGGATTTTTTCTTGCTACCGTAGGTATTGTCGATACAATAAATATTTGGAAATCAATTGGAAGTAATCCCAATCGTTCTAATTCACAAATTTCAGCCGCAGCTTTCTATACTTTATTCAGTATATTATTTTACTTTCAACAAGGGCGACGTATTTTTGGACCTCAACAATCAAGGAATGGGGTCTATGTCAATATGCTCCTCCGACCAGGTGACAATGGACGACCATTTGTGGATAAAACGGGTTTCGAAGTTCTTGTTTATGGTCAATCGTCCTCATCCTCAAAAACTCCCCTTCATTTAGAAACCATTGATTCTATCACTACTTGGTTGGTAAATACAACCAAAATAGCAACTATCTTTAAGCAAAAAAGTGTAAGAACTGCATTAATGGATGAAGGACGTACAACTTGGTTGGAAGGAGAAATTCTTCCTGAAAATCTAGTTTTTCTACGGTCAATACCAGATATTATTACGATTTCAAAAAATGGAAAGGTTTATTTGTTCGAAGTTCGGTCAAAAACAGATAAAATTAGTGACTTGAGAACAAAACTAAAGAATATATTCGATCAAATTCCTCAAGAACAACAAGGGGGGTATGAAGTTATTGAACCGGGGAATTTACCCACAATTCCTATTAACGAGTAAGTGAAATATCAATCCATAATATCAGTTCTTTTCTGAATTACAATCAAGAAAAGAATTATTGTGAATTCCATGTTTAAGATGATGAACCTGTATTATTATAAATTTTAATTCATACTAAAATAATATATTAAAATGAGTTTTATTATTGATGATCAAACTAGAGCGATTATGTGTCAAAGAACCACACAATCCCTCTGTTTTTATGGAAATAAATTCACTAATGAAAATGTCGAAAAATTTATGTCCCACTCAATACAAATGATTGGAGCTTGGGGGAATATATTTGATACATTAACATTAACACCTAAAAATGGATTTAAATCTACAGATTACAAATTTTCTTTACAGACACTTCAAAAAAATTTCAATGCTAGTCAATGTTCACAAATATCGGCTATTAAAACATGGTTAACTGAATGGAATGATGATTATAAAATAAGGATTAATTTTAATAGAGAGTTTGCAATTATTACTTTTGCCGATGAGGATATCAATCTAAACACCAGCGAAATATCGAAACAATTAATAGGATTTGCATCTCTGTTACAATGCCCTTACAGTATTTATTTTGAAGTACCTTATGCCAATATACCTTCTATGTTTGCAGAAGGAATCGTTGTTGGTAATTGTTGCAAATATTTTTTGCAAAATTTTGCGGAAAATACACATGAAAAAGCGATGCGGTTTTGTAGATGGGCTGATACAGGATTACCAGAAAAAGTTTATTTACGAGGAGTTATACGTGATGTTTATCCTATGAATTTGCTTTGTCGTCCTCAAGCATTTTTTTCATTTCAGGGGAAACCTTTACTGGAATGTGTTCGTTCAGGAATGATCGGTGGAACGATTGAAGAAATAACACCAGAACGTTTTTTATGGACAGTTCCCCAATCAGACATTCCTGTTGTAACGGAAAAATGTGAAAAAGCAGGTTTTCTTTTTAACCAATTGAAAGATGTACCAGGCGATATATTATGGGAGGATCCCGACGTGGCAGAATATCACAAAGGCGATGCCCAACGTGAAGCCAATGGAAAAATTATTCAGAAGTTCGTTGAGGCAGCCAAGAATACCAATGAAATTCCTGACCCTTCCGAGTTGTTGAAAATATTTGAATAAAGTATTTTGGCATCGTTATGTAGCAGATATCAGACCACTCATCTGCGTTTGTCCGAAAGATGTTCTAAGCCCGTCAAGTAGCCCCGAAAAGTAAAAAATTGGATTATTTTTTACGAAGTGGTTTTGTTAGTGCGTACAATGACCGTGTAGTAATTTTCGTACAAGTATCATTGTATTTTTTGTGGTCCATTTGATAACGTTTTTTGCTCAGGAAGGAATTCCGGGACGGTTGAATTTGGCTCACTCAAAACTGTTACCTGAAACATGCCGCCGTTGAGCTGTTGAAGCCCGGCGACTGTCAAATTGGCTGCATCAGAAATCTACGCCAATTCAGACCGACCAAGACCCCTTGAAACTTAGAAAAAAACTGGAAGAAAAACTTCACGTTTGACTTTTGGACAAAAGGTGGTCAGTCGGCTCTGTTTCCGTTACAAATTCAACATTATTTTATGTACCTTATTGTTTTTTGTTTATCGTATTGTATTCATGGAACCCTCGCTTGATTTTCAAAATGAAGATGATATGCTATTATCTGTTCGGTGAAACGTAAACCGCTCTGCTGAGGAGCAACGGTCCAGGGATAGCCGAATCGACTGTACTCAGATTTCCGGCGTTCCCATAACATTATTGATGTTACGGGATTTTTGGTTTGTTCGTTTTTGTTTTGGATTTTTCAATTCTTGTTTCGTTTTTTCCAACTCCTGATTACCGGAGTTATGCCTAAAAAACCTATCTTGC
>JAITIZ010000171.1 GCA_031279215.1 Planctomycetaceae bacterium | reverse complement strand
ATTCAACAGCCGGTATGCAAACCGCCGACTCAAATTTGTACTACAATGCCTCGTATCATTATTATCCTGATGATTCTTATAAAGCCAATTTTCCAAATGGACCTTTTAGAACCTGTATGTTTACTTGCATGTTTTTTTTCCTTTCAACTTAACTTTTTACTCACAAAAATCATTATGAAAAATCTTACAATTTTGTACACAATTTTTTTGTTCTTGTTTTGTGTTACAGCAATTTCTGCACAAACGGTTACCGCTCAACAATGGAACTTCGACAAAGACCGTGAACATTGGAACGGAACGAATTATCTCAAAGATGTTCAGATTAAAGACGGAATTTATCGGGCGGTTGCTTCCGGCGGTGATCCGTTTTTTGTTGCAAGCGGTCTTGATTTTGCAACAACCAATTCGCAAGCGTTGGAATTTCGTTACCGGACGAACAGCAGCGGACGCGGTGAACTCTATTTTACCAACACCGCCGAAGGTCAATACGCCGGTTTTTCACCGAAAAAAAGTATCGGTTGGGATGTTCGCGGCGATGGACAATGGCATACGGTTCGGATTTTTCCCAATTGGAACACCGAAAAGAAAATTCTTAAACTGCGAATTGATTTTCCTAATCTTTCGTCAGACGATTACGGCAAAATATTTTATGAACTTGATTGGATTCGTGTGGTTGACTTGAATTTCAGCAAAGCCCCCGAAGTTAAACCCGTTTGGGATTTTACGAAACAACAAACGATCTGGAAACCATTGGATAACAGTAACATCACACAAACCGCAAACGGATTGAATATTGTCGGCGGTATCGAAAGTGAACCCATAACAGTTGATATTGACGAGAACGGCGGTTGGATTTCATTGGAAATGTCCGTCAATCGCGGCAAAACCGGAACATTAACCTTTTACGGCAATTCCGGTTACGCAACAGCGGTTCATTTTCCGCTTAAACCAGACAGTCAAAATCATTGGTATAATGTTGACGGTTTGAGCGGTTCTGTAACACAAGAAAAAATTCATTTGATTCAGTTGACTGTTAGCGATGATCCCGAAGCCAAAGCAACTCTCAAACAATTGCTTGTTTCCGACTCTCCACAAGGTCCGGCAGAAATTGAAATCGAACAAATTTATCAGCCCGAAGCGATTAACCGAACCGGTAAACCATCACCGCTTGCGATTCGATTACGTAACAGCGGCGGACAAACAGCTCCCGAAATCAAAGTGAAACCGCAACTCCCAACCGGAATAAAAATCATTTCATCTTCTGACTGGGAAACATTATCTGATTTGAAACCGTTTGAAACAAAAACGTACAATATCAACCTTTTAGCATCGCAACCATTTGACGGTGAAATCACGTTGGAGTTTGACGGTTACGATATGAGCGGTTTTGGTGTTAAGAAAAATTCCGTAACGGTTCCGGTTCGTATTGAGAAGAGTTTGAATCTTCCCAAAGCAAATTATGTTCCTGTACCAAAACCGGTTCAAAGCGATTATGAAATCGGAGCTTTGTATTTTCCCGGCTGGGGAAAAATGGACGCATGGGCAAGAATTTATAACACTTACCCGGAACGTAAACCGGTTCTCGGTTGGTACGATGAAGGCAACCCGGAAGTAATCGACTGGCAAATTAAATGGTCGGTCGAAAATGGTATTCAATATTATCTTGTCGATTGGTATTGGCACAAAGGACATCAACATCATGACCACTGGGTTAAAGGATTCCAAAAAGCAAAGTACAAGTCTATGTTCAAGTGGGCAATGATGTGGGCAAACCACAACGCCGCCGGAAGTCATAGCGAAGAAGATCAACGCTCCGTAACAAAATTCTGGATCGAAAATTATTTCAACACGCCGGAATATTACACCAAAAACGGTAAACCTGTTGTCATGATCTGGAGTCCGCAAAATATGGATAACGATATTGCCGCTATTGAACGGGCAAAAGGTAAGGAATTGAAAAAAAGCGAGGGTGTGAAACGGCTTCTCAATCTTTCAAACGAAATGGCAAAAGCTGCCGGATATAAGGGAATTTATTTTATTGCGATGAAGTGGCCCGAAGCCTCGACATCGGCGAGTGATATTCAATGGCTTGCAGATGCTGGTTTTGATATGACGTCTATTTATCATTTTATGCATCACGGCGGTAAAGCGAAAAATCCGTTACGTTTTGATTTTGATCTTGTTGTTGAGGCGAGTTTACCGTTTTGGGAAGCACGGCATCAAACGGGAATTTTGCCGTTTTTGCCGAATCTTTCAACCGGTTGGGATTCGAGACCTTGGCATGGATACAAGCAACCTTATATCGAACATCGAACCGTAGAAGGTTTCCAAAAAATTTGCAACGATTACAAAAAATTTGCCGAAAAGACCGGAATTAAAAGTATGGTTCTGGCTCCGACCAATGAATGGGGTGAAGGTTCTTATGCGGAACCCAATGCCGAATTTGGTTTCGGAATGTTCGAAACAATTCGTGAAACGTTTTGTAAAAAACCGGCGGAAGGTTGGGCGTTGAATTATGCTCCGAGCGATGTTGGGC
>JAITIZ010000404.1 GCA_031279215.1 Planctomycetaceae bacterium | reverse complement strand
GGTATGTTGACGATATAGTTGTACAATTTCATCTTTCGTGAAATTTTGCAACGTCAAAGATTTCGTAATGACATTAAACGGACTTGCGCTGCCCAAGGTTGCACTGTCGGGACGAATCTTTGCTTTATAGTCACGGATATTGCGCATGCCGACTAAAGCAATTGAATGGACAAAAGGCGTTGTACTACGGTCATTGTAACCGCTTCGTAATTGGCGTAAAAAAGAAATTAATGTATTTTCGCTTAAGCAATCTGCCTCATCAAAAAATAGAACCAACGGTTTATCAAGCAACATACAGTAATCGACCAAAGAGGTCAACAACACATCGGTATAGTCCGTGTCTGTATTTGCGGCGAACTCACTGATATGCGGAAGTGTAGAATATTTTAAATAAGTTTTCAGACTACGTACTATCGCCGGGATTCCTTTTTCCAGATCAATAATATTTTGCACTCGTTCAAGTGAACAGTACAACGCATAATATTTTCCTTCGGCATTAAGCCGTTGGGCAAGGTCTTTCAGATATGTTGTTTTCCCGCTCTGGCGTGCCGCGTGAATCACAAAATATTGCTTACTGTCGATCAATTCCTCCACGCCTTGCAGACGAGTAGAGGCATTGATCATATAATGTTCTTGTCCGTTACAAGGACCGGCTATATTAAAATATTTCATTGTTATTAAAAATTAAAATTGTTCGATAAATGTTGGTAAAACTCGAAATAAATTCGAAGAATTTACAGTCCAACGATAGTAACTGTTTTGCCGTTTATTTTTTTCTTTTTTGTATCTATTCAGTAGCGGCAACATTTTAGAGTATTTTACAGTAACCTGATGTTGTTGTTTATTGATCTTTTGTTGCTATTGAGGTTGTTTTGTTAGGAAAAATTAGGTGGGAAGGAGGTTTGGGGACAAATTTTTTTGACCGATTTTGCACACCCTACCCTTTCGAGGAGGCTACTGAATAGATACAAAACATCAATCAAATGACTACGTGAAGTATATTATTTAATTTTCAAGGGTGTTGTTTTGTCGTTGTACTTTTTTGATACGCCCTTTATCTCCAACGAGCCAGAGAACATCATCGGCAAGAAGAATCATATTCGGTTCAGGATTCAGATAACGTGTTTCGTTGCGTTCAATCCCAACAATCAAACCATTGACCGCCTCACGAAGTCCGCAATCACGAATCTTTTTACTAACAAACGGATGTTCCTCATTTAACACAAGAGATACCAATCCAAAACTTTCTTCATCAAAATCCGGTTCTGCAACATTTTTGGTTTCGATAACTTTTTGGGCGGCGGTAAGTTGTTCATCGGTGCCGATTAAATAAATTTTGTCAAACGGCAAAAGTAAATCATCACTTTTAGGCGGAATCAATCGGTTTCCGCCCCGATCAATCATTGCAACAGTAACACCGAATTGTTGTTTTAATCTTGAATTTTGAAGCGATTGCGCTACTAAGGGCGAATATTGAGATAATTCAAATTCTGTTAGCGAAACATTCCAAGGAACAAGACCGGATAATTTTGCTCTTGCTTGAATTTCTGCTTGTTCTTTGTCTGTCAAATGGGAAACAAAACGGTTTTCGATTTTGTTGTACAGTGGTTCGAAATGACGGCTAAACAACAGCACCACCGTAACCACAACAGGAATCAGTACAAAACCGGAAAGAGCATAAATGGATGTGAAATTACTGATGACAAGACCAACAAGAATACAACCAATAAAAAGCCGAATCACAGAAACCCCGATTTGTAACCTTTGCAGAGTTGCGAGGGTTTGTGTATCGTAATCTCCTGGACGCGGACGCCCGCTCACAAACACTGCCCAAAGAAACGGAACAGAACAGAACACCGCCACAAGACAGGCAATATAACTTTCCAATGTTGGTTGTTCCTGAAAGAAATTCTCGCCCAGAAACTGAACCGCCGCATAACGAACCGCCAAGGCAATAGTTATAACCATTACCGAATTAGGAACAATTTTAATTCCATGAACTTTCCAAAGTAATGAAAGAACACTTTCTCTTCCCGAATCAGTCATTGCGGTTTCGTATCTTAAAAGAAGAAGATGAAGGCGTTCGGGAATTCGCGAGTTCAGCCAACCCGCCACCGAATCTGAACTCTTAATAAGATAAGGTGTTGTAAAAGTTGTTACGGCAGAAACCGCAACCGCTATCGGATACAAAAAATCGTCCGTAACATGAAGTGATTTACCAAGTGTTGCAATAATAAATGAAAATTCACCAATTTGAGCCATACTCATTCCAGCCTGCATTGAATTTTTAATCGTACAACCGGAAATCAATGCCCCAATCGCTGTTCCAAAAAACTTGCCGATAATAGTAATCGCAACAATAATAAGAATGGTGTCGAAATAACTCCAAATAACAGTCGGATCAATCAACATTCCAACAGAAACAAAAAATATTGCGGAAAAAAGGTTTTTAACCGGCAAAGTCAGATGTTCAATTTTGGTTCCTTTTGAAGTTTCCGCGAGAAGCGATCCCATGACAAACGCCCCAAGTGCCGCAGAAAAACCAACCCGAACCGCAATACTGACCATCATAAAACAAAGCGCAATCGAAACAATTAAAAGAATCTCATCCGTCAATAACTTGCGGCAATAACGTAAAAATGCAGGAAGAATATAAATTCCAAGAATAAACCAAAGAATCAAAAAGAAAATAAGTTGAATAGATGAGTATAATAGTTCTCCGCCGGAAAAACGCTGAGTCACCGCAATCGAACCCAATAAAACCAAAAGCAAAATAGCAATCAAATCCTCAACAATCAAAACCCCAAAAACAATCGGTGCAAAACTTCGTCCCTTCAGATGTTGTTCATCAAACGCTTTTACAATAATTGTTGTTGACGACATGGAAAGAATCGCCCCAAGAAAAAGGCTGCTCATTGTACTCCAACCAAACATTCGCCCCACAACAAAACCGACAAGAATCATTGCAAAAATTTCAAATGTCGCCGTAATTGAAGCCGTTTTACCGACATTGACCAGCTTTTTGAAACTAAATTCAAGACCAAGTCCGAACAGCATAAAAATAACACCAATCTCCGACCAGATTTCAATACTTTTCAGATCTTGAACTACAGGAAATTGCCGAAAATGCGGTCCCACCAGAAATCCCGCAATAAGATAACCAAGAACAATAGGTTGACGAAGTTGTTTAAATAACAACGTCATCACAGCAGCAGCCATGAGAATTAAACCTAAATCCTGAATCAATATTGGTAAATGTTCCATCGGAAAATTCGTAACAGTTCACAAGTAAAAATGAATTTGCCCTGAAAAAGCAATATATAGTTGATAGTGGAGAGTTGATTGTAAATCGTGTTACAAACGGAATTATTGTAAAGTAACCGTTGTTACGACCCACAAACGAAAAAATAATATAACTAAAAACATTAAACGAATATCTGTACACGCCGTTAATTTTTCGGGGAATTCAGAATTATTAGGGAACTTCTAAAAACCTAGTTTTTTATCCGAAAAAATACTTGCAAGTCCTTATTTTCAAGGACAAGATTTTTAAGAAGCAAGGTTTTTAGAAGTTCCCATTAGAGATTCCCTTTTTCAATTCTTTAATTAATTTATCCTTTTCGTCGAGTGCTTTGTCTTTTTCTTCCAGTGCTTTGTCTTTGTCTTCCAGTGCTTTGTCTTTTTCTTCAATTACTTTGTCTTTTTCTTCCAGTGCTTTATCTTTGTCTTCAATTATTTTGGTTTGTTTAGCAATAAACCGTTCCTTGTCTTGAAGTTCTTGCATGAAATCGTCTTCCATTTCCATCTCGATCTGAATATCCTCACTTTCAGAAGCCATGCGAAGACGGCGAATAATGGGACGATACATTTTAGGAAATTCATCTTCGTTCACATTCAGGATATGATGATTGGAGGTACGGTTTTCTTGATCGAAAATACTCAGCAGTTTTTCGGCATCGCTGCGGCGATGTTGCTTAAGTTGGTCAATTTGAACAATCCATGAACGATGATGTAAACATTGAATAAACTCGCTGGTCACCTCCAATTTTTTTTTCGTTGTGCCGTCTTTAATATTCTCATCAACCTGAACAATCGGACAGTCGGGAATACCAATGTCATAACCCAATAGAAAAATACCGTAAATGGGACAGGCTTTTTTGTTGTCCGCATCACCGTAGGTATTGTTGGGATTTTGGTAATGCACACCAAGATAACGGCGGAATCGTATTATATCGGTAGAAAATTTCGCTTTTTGTAACTCAATCATCACTGTCTTGAATGTATTGTCGGGAGTCAATATTTTGGCGGAAAAATCAAACCGGCACACGGTGAGAAACAATTTTTCAACCTCTTCTTCTGGAGCCGCCTGATCGAGGGGACGGCGTAAGGTTCGCTCCTGAGCCGAAAAATTAAGTTCCAACACTTTTTCCTCAATGATTGCCGAAAGAAAGGATTTCGCCACCTTTTCGTCTTCCAGCATAAATTTGAAGACAACATCGTAAATCGGATTGGCTATGTACATTGTCGTTTGATTGATAACAGGATACAGTAGTAAAACTTTTCAGTATTTACTGTTACGGTATTGGCGGAACATACGGACAAAGGAGATAAACGCGCGGTGTGGCAATTTCGGCAATAGTTTCGGCATTGAATTTATTGGGAGCGATTCGGCTTTCGAGCAAGGCATCTACAAAACTCAATTTAGGTTTGTAACGAATTGCTTTAGAATTATCTTCTGTCAAAGCCGCCAGGCTCATTGCTCTTTTGATGGCGTCATCAAGAAAACCGATTTCGTCAACAAGACCATTGTCTTTTGCCTCCGTAGCGGTATAGATTTGTCCGGTTGCCAACTTATTGAGTTTATCGGCATCATTGGCAAACACACTGCGGCCATCACGAATAACCTGTTTAAAACGTTCAAAACTATTATCAACAAGCCGTTGCCAAACTTCTTTTTCTTCATTGCTCATTCGTTTGGAAAAACTTCCCATTGCTTTGAGGGGACCGCTTGTGATTGGAGTAGATTCGATGCCGATTTTTTCGCAAAGGTCTTCTCCGTTGAAAAGCGAAACAATAACACCGATAGAACCGGTAATTGTCGAATGTTCGGCGTAGATTTCGTTCCCGACCATAGCGATGTAATATCCTCCGCTGGCGGCAATTGAACCCATACTGACCACAATCGGAATATTACGTTCTTTTTTCATTTCCGTGAGTAAATGATGATAATAATCGCTTCCTGCCATTGTTCCGCCGGGCGATTCAATTCGCAGGACAACTGCTTCAACATAAGAATCGTTTAGAACTTGGCGGATTTGTTTGGGAATAAACCCATCCTCCGAACCGGTAATAACACCCTCAACAACAATAACCGCAACTTTATTATGGGCTTTAGAATTACCTAAGATAAATTTTTCTGTGAGCGAGGTTTCCGAAACATGTTGTACGGAAGCGGTTACGGTTCCGGCGACAACCAAAATTACTAAACCGAAACCGCCAAGTATTCCCACAATAAGCAAGATCATTACAAAACGAAACAAATAGGTTCCGCAACCAACCTGCGGTTCCGGTTGAAAATACATCGGTTGATACGGCGGCGGTGTGAACCGTCCGGTACCTGATGTTGAATTGGGTTGCGGCGAACCCTGTTGCGGAACTTCTGTCGAATAAATATCGTGTGTACTCATGTTTGGTGTTAAGGGATAATAATTTAAAGGCAATAATTTAAGAACAAAATATTCACAAGGTAACTTCTAAAAACTAATATTAGGAGGAACGCAGGCGTCTCGCCTGCCCTGTTTTTTTACAAAAAACGCCTAAACATGCGGTCGAGACGACCGCGTTCCTTCTAACAATAAATTTTTACATTAGGTTTTTAGAAGTTCCCACAAAACAAAATTAGTAATATCTCAACGGAATTTCTGTCATATTTCTATTCTGTACATATTTCTATAATATTTCAGGAAAACCTTGTTAAAAATACAAAACAAACAAAAAAATTTTGTTTCAACTTTTTTCGTATGTTTTGTCTTTTCGTAAGTTTCGTATTTCTCAAAAAATATGGCTGTTACTAAAATAAAAGTGTGAACAGTTACGAAATAAAAATAACCAATCCCGCTGAAAAATTACAAATCTTATTAAAAACGGCAAACCGATGCAAACCGAAATTTCAAAATACAGGAAATATAGTATATAGAATAAAAAACAATTGACCAGTACGGGTGTAACCATTCACGACATATTTTATGCGGTAAAAAATGACTATTGATTTTGTCGAAATGATCACCAAAGTTATTTGGAACGCTCATAATCTCAAAGAGTTGTTTTTAACTGTGAGAAGTATAATAATCAAAAGATAAACATTTTTTCGTGGAAACACCGTATTGGTGATAACCGGTTTATTCCCTGACTGGCGGTAGAAAATCAAATTCCCAAACCTGTAAGCAACTACCCTAATCTTACGGGGAACAACAAAGCATCAATTACAAAGCATTAATTAGAGCAAAAAACGATTTGTGGACAAGTAGTCTCTGAGAAAAAGATGAAAAAATTTCAGACGGTTTCATTTTTTGATGCGAGATTTATAGAGACATGTTTACTGGTTAGTAAACGTGCACGAATGAGATATTTATTTTTGGGATATTATTTTCTGGATATTATTTTTGGGGGAATTTTTTATTATTTTGGGGTTATTTGCTACGGTTTTTTTGCTGTTACGATAGCGGACATTGTTTCTGCGGGAACGGCAAGTTGTACGTCCGTAAACCCTACGGATTCAAGATCGGTTTTAACTTCGTCCAATGTATATACTCTACCGTTTTTTGTTTCCACGAGCATAGAGACGCCAAAAAACGCACCTTCTTTTGGAGCGGTACGTTCTGTGTTCATTATAAAATCCCGAATTGCCGCTTTGCCGCCGGAACAAAGCGAGCGAAATACTTTTTCGTACAGCAGTCGGCTTTCGTTTTGCCCGAATTGGTGAATGATAGCACTGATCCATGCGAAATCAAAACCGGTTGGTAATTCGTCGTGATCAAAGTTCCCTTCTACTAATTGAACGCGATTTTCGTATTTTGTTCCGGCGAACCGTTGCCGAGCCGCTGCAATACCTACCGGAAGATCAAAAATTGTTCCTCGTGACTCCGGTAAAACATCTAAAAAGGCTAATGTGTATGTTCCGGACGCACCGCCGATATCAATAAATTGATTAAATGTTAATAAACCGGCTTTTTGAAGAGATGTAACAGTTGGTTCGACCAATTTTTGGGCGATAGAATTCATTGCCCAGATAAACGAAATACGGTCTTCGTTTTCACCGAGAATACTGGGAGGAGTTTTGGCGGGAGTTCCGTTTTTGATAGTTCGGGCGAGTTCTGTCCAAGATCGTTGAACACAAGACATGTGTCGAATCATTGGTACAAAGGTTTCTGAATTACGGCGATCAAGCAATATTCGGAACTCTTCGGCAACAGAATAAACGGATTCAGAATCAGGATTAGAAGCGGAATTGGAATTGGGAGGAACGCTTTTTTTGTAAAGATATTCTGTTGCGGTTAAGGTATCGAGTAAAACGGTTGTACCGCGAAGGTCTGTTTCACAAATTGTGGAAAGTTCCAGAGCGGAAAGGCGGTTATCATGTTCCAGAATTATCGTGAATACATCTAGTTCTGCCGCGGCCGCAAGAAGACACGATTCCTGAAATGCCGTCGATACCCGACGAAGACGATCAAAAGAAGATTCTATGTTCATAATAATAGGCGTTGTTGACGTGTTTAACAGTAATAATAAACGACCATAACGACGGGAGCAATCCCATTCCGTGGCGGTTTATTGCTTACTCAAAAAACTCTGTCTTGCATTAATCCCTAAAAATAAAGAGTTTATCAAAGCCGGTTATTTTGTCAAGTGGTGGACATCATTGTTTTTCAATATGAAGCCGCTTGAAATTTTGGAAAAATAAAAAACTGTCGTTTTTAT
>JAITIZ010000376.1 GCA_031279215.1 Planctomycetaceae bacterium | reverse complement strand
GTGCCGTACAAAGCCAAAAGGGTGAAATAACTCTTTTTCTCGATCCAAACAAGTATTTTATACCTGTTCAAGGAACTTTACGAGGTGATGTGTTACTGGAGGATGGGAGAAAAATTTGGCGAGAGGAAACATTTGAAGTTGAAGAATCCAAATTGATCAATGACATTTGGATGCCTTTCCAATTAACCATCCGTGTTCGTACCTCAATACGTCCTGATTTTATATCCGTAACAAACATAGTCATTACGGAGATGGAACAAGGTAAAGTAACGAAAAAAGATGTAACGTTCCACTTTCCAGAAGGTACAGAAGTAACAGATGCAATCAAAGGTGTTTCGTATAAGACCGATGCTAACGGTAAACCAATTGAATCAACTATTCAACCGCTTTATGGACTTGACCCGTCTCACGTGAAATTACCGGAACCGCCGAAACGAAAAATCAATATTGTTTTCATTGTTGCCGGTATTTTGCTGATCGTTACCGCACTTTATTTACAGTTTAGAAAACGCAGGAATAAAGATTGATTGAGTCATATAATGCGTTTCAAATATATTTCAATTTTGATCGTTTTTTTATTTTTCGTACTGATATGTAATACAATTATCCAAACGACACCTGTCTGGCATGAATCGTCTCAATTATTGGCAGGTTTGAATATCTGGAACTTTGGTCGTTTTGATACTCAAGAAGTCAATCCGCCGCTTGTTCGCAGTGTTGTTACATTGCCCGTTCTGGTGCTTTCTCCGAATCTGGATGAAAATAAATTTAATCGTCCGTCAGTAAATCGTAATGAATTTGCGATGGGAGAAATCTTTCTCAAAGAAAATACCGGTAAAAACCGGCTCTTATTTATTATTGCGCGTTTCACCAATCTGGTTTTTATTCTTATTGGTATCGTTTTTTGTTATATTTATGCCGATAAATTATATGGGAAAACTTCAGGTTGTTTGGTTTTATCAATCCTCTGTTTCTCCCCATTCTTTCTTGGTCATGGCGCAACAATAATGAATGATACGCCAACGGCTTTGTTGGGAGTCATTGCTGTATTCTTCTTTTGGAAATGGCTTAAACGTCCCGAATTATTAGAAACAATTATTGCCGGAATTATGTTAGGATTCGCGGAATTATCAAAGTTTACGCTTCTGATTTTTTATCCGCTTTTCCTTGTCCTTTGGTTACTTTATCAATTACCGGATTATCGTTCCGCTGGATTCAAAAAGATAGTGAGATATTTTTTTAATTTGTGTATTCTCTACGTTGTAAGTATTTTTGTAATTAATTGTGGTTATCTTGGTGATGATACATTTACCCAACTCGAAAATTTTCGTTTCAAATCAATGTTATTGACCGGAAAATCTACCTTAGAAGAAATCCCTTACGGCGGAGCTAACCGTTTTGAAGGAACACTACTTGGCAAATTACCAATTCCAATTCCGACAAGTATGGTTCGCGGAATTGATTTACAAAAATATGATTTTGAACGCGGTTTGCCTTCTTATTTGCGCGGTGAATGGTCAGATCATGGTTGGTGGTATTATTATTTGTACGCTTTACTTATCAAAATGCCGTTAGGAACAATCGGATTGTTTTTGCTTGCCATATTTTGTACGTTTTTTCAAAAAAGTTACAAAACGTCGTGGCGTGATGAAATGGTTATTATTTTATCCGGAATAGTTTTATTAGCATTTGTCTGTAGTCAAACTGGTTTTTCCATCCATTCAAGATACATTATTCCGGCGTTACCGTTTTTCTTTATCTGGATAAGTAAAGTCGGCAACGTTTTTTCTTTACAAAAAACATTACAAAAAATTTCATTCCGAACACGGTTTTTGCAAGTTCTTGTTTTGATCTTACTTTTTTGGTCGATATTCAGTAGTTTATGGATTTATCCGCACAGTATTTCTTATTTTAACGAATTAGCGGCAATTCTACCAACGCCCAACGAACCGCGTTCACCGCAAGAACCGGAGGGAATACTGTTTATAGTTTCGTTATTAAATGCCGGTTCACGAAATGGCGGACAACATCTTCTCGACAGCAATATTGATTGGGGACAAGACCTTTTTTATCTTGAAAAACGGTGTTTACAACATCCAGAAGTAACAGAAATCAGTACAGCAATTTATAGAAGTTATCCGTTGGAACAAACAAAAATACCGACAAAATCAATGCCGCCGAGTAACAATCCACAATCGGGTTGGTATGCGTTGAGTGTGAACTATCTTTATGATCGAGAAAAACAGTATCGATATTTTCTCAATCTTAAACCTGTTGCCAGAGCCGGTTATTCTATTTACATTTATCACGTTACACCGGAAGACGTAAACCGTATTCGCCGTGAAATGGGATTACCGGAAATTTAATAATGTATTCCCGCTACAGATGTCATGTTCCCGCTTATGGGACACGTTGGAGTGAACAGTACGAAAATAGTATTCATACCGCATTGTCGGCACACGCGGAGGCTGGGCCATCAATGGAATGACGCCGCGAAATTACGGCGGACTCATTGGTGTTACGGATGATGGTGTCGAGGGGGTTGATATTGATACTGCCGTTTCCACATTTTCCGAAACGGTTTATTTTTATCCTTGGTTTATCACAACAAGTTATGTAACGTTTCTTGCCCGCGCTTATGGTTGCGTTAATTCTTCTCCGTTTCGCGGCTTTGCGGTTGGCGAAGTCCGGTTTCTTGGTGCAAGCGGTTCTTACCGGAGCGGTGATACCGCCGCGGAATTAACGTTCAAATTTTCCGTCTCGCCAAACGCAACAAATATTCGTGTCGGGAATATCACGATTCCGTTCAAATACGGTTGGGATTACCTATGGGTTCGCTGGGCGGAAATGAAACAGGGGAATGTAACAGTTAAA
>JAITIZ010000361.1 GCA_031279215.1 Planctomycetaceae bacterium | reverse complement strand
CAATGGTGCGGGTTCAGCGTGCGGCGGTGATGCGTCCAAGTGAGGTATGTAGAATGAAAGTGGGTGATATTGATACAACAAACGAAATTTGGTTGTATAAACCGGGGAAACACAAAGGAACATGGCTCGGACATCACCGAACAATAGCACTTGGTAAATTAGAGCAGGAAATTATTGCTCCGCGTCTGGCAGAGAAACAGCCAGATAATGCCGTATTTTCCCCAAAAGATACGATCAACGAATATCGGTTAATAGTCGCTACACAACGCAAGACAAAACGAACACCTTCCCAAGAAGAACGCCACGAAAAAACAACAAAAAACAATAAATCGCGAGTACGAGAACATTATGATACGGGTACTTATGGGAGGTCAATCACACAAACAATAAAAAGGGCAAACAAAAATCTTATCGCATCAATTCCACATTGGACACCTTATCAATTACGGCATGCTGGAGTAACAGAAATTGCAAAAACTGACGGGCTTGATACGGCGCGAGCGGTTGCGGGACAAAAATCACTTAAAGTTACGCAAATTTACAACCATGCGGATACAAAAATCGCAATAAAATACACCAAAAAAAGAGGTGCCAAAAAGAAACCGAAAAAAACAATTAAATTGAAACAAAAAAAAGAACCCAAACCATCGGAATCTCTCAATATTCATAATGTGTTTAAGGGGACAGCAGAGGAATTTTATCAATATGAATTGAATCGCGCTAACACCGCTGAAATTGCAGTACAGACATCATCCGGTTCTATCCTGACACTTTACACAGAGGAAAGGAGAAACGGGTGAGAAATAGTTTTACTATAATATGGATGTGGATTGATAAGTTACAAATTTCGACACCTGCTGAATTGAAACGGATACAAACTATTTTTGAAACAGAAGGTTACACGTGGACACCATGCCGACCCCAAAATACGGCATGGGCGGCGGAGAAAAAATTGGCGAAACAGGAACATCGCGATCCGCGTTTTGAGTTGTTCCCGATGGAAATTGAGAAGCAGCAACACAAAGAAACAAAACAACTGCAAGAACTAACAGAACAGGAACAATTAGAAGCAGAGGATGCGAAACAAAAATTTCTCGCGAGTAGGTTACAAAAATCGACAAAGCCGGTAGTTGAACCGAATACTGTATCAATTGATTTATCGAATATACTGCCTTCCAAAAACATCAAAGCGGCAAAACACCCGCCTGCGGCGGGACGTGTAATCGAAACAAAAAACACAAAATCGAACAAAGTAACCAGAGCTGCCGCAAAAATATTATCACCGCAAGAAATAAAAGAACAAAAATTACGTGAGTTTGTGGAGAGTTCTCAGAGAAAAATGGACAACAATAGTAAAAAAATAGCCGAGATAGCGAAACGGCAAAGAGAGATAGAAGCGGAAAAACGCAAAGCCGCTGAAAAAATTGTGAATCAGCAACTCAAAAAAGCACGCGTAGTTCCGTCAAATATTCCCGTTACGGATGACAATGAATGTTTCAAATATCCAGAAAAAATTAAAAAAGCAAAATAGCGAATAGTTCGCAAACGGATATGTTCCCTAAATTCCTAACAAAGAACCATGAATGAAAATGAAATAGAAGTCCTTTCGTTTTCCAATAATTGGAACAATAAGTTAAACAACAAAGCGTTTACCTCGTTGCGTCTTCATAATGATACAAAATTTGAAGTTGGTAAACTTTTTCGGATTATACTTAAAGGACGTTCACTCGGTACCGCCGAACTTCGTGAAAAACGCATGATTCGGATTGACCAATTGAATCCGTTTATTACATTTCTTGATACGGGATATGGTGTTGACTACACGACTCACCTTATCAAAACGATGTATCAGAACAAAAATATCAATTGGGAAACCCAGTTGTTAGATTTTTGCTTGTTTTTGTATCAATTAGAACAAAAAGAATTTTTTTAACTTCCTAATATGAGTACAGTAAGAAAAACTCAAAAAGAAAATAACGGAATATTCAACAAGTTACCGCCGCATAGTGAGGAAGCGGAACGTGCGGTAATTGGCGCATTGCTGCTTGATCCGGAGTGGTGTGATGAGGTTGTGATGTTGTTGCGTCCGGATGATTTTTGGCGTGATGCACACCGGAGAATTTATCAACATCTTGTTGACATGCGCAACGAAAACATGCCTATCGATATAACGCTTTTGATTAACCGTATCAAAAAAGCCGACGAATTGGAAGCGGTGGGCGGTCATGCCTATATTGGCGAACTCATGCAGAATGTTCATGTTACGGCTCATACGGCACACTATGCCCGAATCGTACGCGATAAAGGTCTTTTGAGAAAGATGATACATATCGGTTCGGAAATGGTTGAAGACGCCTTTACCGTAACGATGACATCGCGAGAAGTGCTTGGCAAAGCGGAGCAAACAATTTTTGAACTTTCGGAGTTACAAACGGTGAATCATGTTGCTGACATGCCAGATGTTGTTGCAAATTTGTACGAGTATATTAACGATAAATTGAACGAAAACGACAATACTCTTAAAACAGGTTTTCACGATGTGGATGATATTCTCGACGGGTTACATCAGTCGGAGTTGGTTGTGTTAGCGGCGCGGCCTTCAATGGGCAAGACAGCATTTGTAACCAATATTGCCGAACATACCGCTTTCGACTTACAACAAACCGTTTTATTTGTTTCACTTGAAATGTCAAAAAAGGAATTAGGGTTACGAATATTACAGTCGCGCGGTCTTATTAGTGGTGAAAGAATCAAAAAGAAAAAACTACTCAAAGAAGATTACAATAAACTACACCGCACACTGAACGAAATGGAGCATGCAAAACTTTATATCGATGAAACACCGAACCGAACTGTTACGGAAATAGCCGCAATTGCAAGACGTTTTAAGCGGCAACAAGATTTGAGACTATTGATCATTGATTATATTGGACTAATCACGCCGTCCAATGAACGTGACCCACGTCAAGAGCAAGTTGCAAAAATTGCCCGCCAACTCAAGGGGTTGGCGCGGGAGTTACGGATTCCGGTGATTTGCCTTGCCCAATTGAACCGGCAAGCCGACATTAACGGTAACAATCGACCTCGACTTTCGCATTTGAGAGAATCGGGGGCAATTGAACAGGATGCGGATGTGGTGATCTTTATTCACCGTGAAGAGCAATACATGACCAAAGAGGAAGCTCACGAAAAGGGCATTGAGGGCAAAGCAGATATTATTGTTGCAAAAAGCCGAAATGGTCGATGTGATGATACGCGGCTTAATTGGTTTGGCGATTTTACAAGGTTTGAAAACGTAACACACCACACCGAAAAGGAACCAACACTTTATGATGTTTTGCCGGATAATTTTTAGATTCAAAATGGGGGCGGATTTTATACGTTTAAAAATCCAGTCCGTGCGTTGCGGACAACCCCCAACTTTTAACTTTTGAAAATAACTTTTTTACCGGTTTTTTTGATATGTTTAATTTTTTTTGTTTTGGTATTGTGTTAATTTTAATTTATAGTACAATATAGGAGACGTTTTATGAAACAACTAACACCTAAACAACTAACACCTAAACAAGTTCAAAAACTTGTTGATGATTTTAACAAGAAAGTTAAAGTAGGAGACGAAGTTTTTTATTATCCGGTTCTATCGAAAAACCATCCGCCAACATCACCCAAGCGGTTGAAGGTGAAGTACAAAGCGTGGGTACTTGGCGGGCATACCGCTGTTGTGAAACTCGAAGATGTTGGCACTGTTGCCATCTCCCATTGCTTTCCAGTTAAAAACAACGTGTTATTCGATGCGGAAAAACCGAAACAACAATTACTATTCAAAATAGCCTAACATTTACTGTTTTGTGTTAAAACAAATTAAAACAACAAAGTCAAAATAGACAGTTACCGCTAGAGGTGTGAAAAGTCTAACCGTAGGTGTAACGCAACGCAACCTACGGTTAGACACATCTCGTTGGCGGGACGAATAAAACATAAGAGATTAAGGAAATTCCACTGAAATATTACAAAAATTATTGTCCACGTTGTTCCTGAAATTTTCAATATAGGAAACAACAGGGACGAATGGAACAATAAGGACAAATACATTATTTTGTATCCTGAATTCGAACTTTATTTTCGTCCGAATTTCCTTTGAGTTCAGGGGCATACATTGCTTCGATTTTGGCAGGCAATGCGCTAAATTCACCGGGTTGTTCGGCGCGGAGACGGTATGTTACGGAATGTTTGCCGCGTGCCAGACGATAAACAAAGAACACAACCCGCTCGTCACGAAATTCAACATAAGCCCGCAATTCGTTACCGTTGTAACCGCTCCGAACTTCCACCGGCTCACAACCGGCAACTTTCTTGTCTTCAATTAAAAGACTCTCGTAATCGTTTTTGCTGTCAATAATTAACTCCACTTCAATCAAATCACCGCTCAATACATCACAAGGTGATTCCATTAATTGACGTTGATATTTCTCAACTTTTTGTTCAATAACTTGTCCGCGATTTCCGGCAACATTTGTTGTTGCGCTTTCATTGCGTACAAGTTTATAAATTTTTCGTTCAATTTTAACGTCGAGACCGGCTTTTTGAATCGGGTCTTCCAATGTAAAGTTTTCAAGATAAACTACAGCGTAAAGCGGATTGTTACCGCGTTTTCGCAACTCGATTTTATGTGAACCATTGGAAACGGCGTTACCTTCAAGAATGAACGTATTGTCAACAGTTAAAAAATTTTCGGACGTAAATTCAACTGACTTTTTCACTTCGCCGTCCATCAGAACATCAACCGTCATATTCGGTTTATCTTCACCGGTTGCTTTCAAAAATTCTGCAAACGCTTCGATACAAATTGCCGTGTCGCGTGTTGAATTCCAATACGTTGCGTGACGGCGATTATTGAGCAAATATTTGACCAACCGCGGCGCAACCGGACTTTGGGGATTCGTCCGCATTAAAAGTTTCAAATAATATGCTTGCGTTTCAAATTCACTGCCATGCCACGCCCACCAACACCAACCGGAATAATTGTTCAAATTCAAATATGCCGTTTGATTCTCGTCGTCCTGAACAAGATATTGTTCGATAATTTTAATATACGGCGAAATATTGTGTTCGCCGGGCAGCATACTTTCAGCAATTCCCGCCATCGCAACACCGTAAAGAGATAATTTGCCGCGATCACGTTGCAAATAGTTCAGTATCATTGTTGTTTCCTCATCCATGCTTTGTGATTCAGCATTTTCAGCAAGAACCATCAGCACAAACGCATCAATCTCATCGGCTTGTAATTTTGTACGTTTTTCCTTCTTTTCTTCATCGGAAAGCAAAACGTTGTTGAGTAGTTCAATTTGTTCTTTTTGGTAACGGCGTAACCATTCCCGACCGCGTTTCAAAACACCGCTGTCAACCGCAACATCATTTTGTTTCGATAATTGCAAGCCGTGAACAACAAGAGCCGTCAAATGGGCAGAACTGCGTTCTCCGTAACCGCTGAACCAACCCCAACCGCCGTCAGTGTTTTGCATGTTCGTCAATTTCGTAACACCGTCGCGAACCATTTCGGTGATTTGTTCTTTATCATAGACCGGACTGATTTTTCGCGCAATCGCCCAATCTTTTCCGCCATCAACCGGCAACTGATGACCGTCCGCCAATAATTTATGAACAATAACTGTTGGCAGAAAACGGTTGAGTGTTTGTTCCGTGCAGCCGTAAGGATAATCAACAAGATACGGTAACGCCTCAATCATCGAAGCGGCAAGAGTCGGCGAAAAACGTACCGTTAATTTTGTTTGTTCCGGTTTACGTTCCGCCGGAACTTGAACGGTTATTGTTGCGGAATCTTTTTCGGGAGCGATGTACGCCGAAAACGAATCTTGTTTTAACATTCCATGAACATAAATTGGTAACGTTTTTTCCATTGCGTCCGATTCTTCATCGGTCAACGCCTTCATCCGAATCACAGTATTACCGGCATTTTTCGCTTCGACAAGCCAATCAACCCGCGATTCACTATTCGGCGCAATATTGATTTTCGTAATATTTTGCGGCGAGTTATTCACCAGATGATCGTCAATTTCCAAAACAACCTGAACCTCTTTTTCGGTTTTCAGATAATTATGTACATTGGCCGTCAAAAGTATTTTATCTTTTTCGATCAAAAATCGCGGTGTTTGCATCCGAAGAATCAGGTCTTTACGTGTGATCACTTCGGAATTACCGTAACCAACACGTGTTCCAGAAGCCATTGTCCAGACATTGATTTTCCATGTTGTCAATGATTCCGGCATATCAAGTTCAATTTGCGCAACACCTTTTTCGTTGGTTTCCAATGCCCCAATCCAAAGTGCCGTATCCGCAAAATTTTTACGAATTGCCGGTTCAACCGTACCATTCGTAACAGCCAGAGTCTCGAAGGATCCCACAGAATTATTGAGGAGTGCATCTTGCTGGATGCTAGAACTGTGTAACATATCAAAAGATGCAGCTTTCGGTAATTCCATATTTTCCGCAACGTTCAACGAGTTTTTTTCTGCTGCACTTACTTTATAGAATGTTGAGTCCAAAGCCCCAGACCCAGATTTAGGCATACGCGTTGTATGGGAAGAAGGTACTGCTATAGATTGTGGTAACACTACACCATCAAACATACCAAGTTTTTTCATTGTTGATTTATTCGGATCGGGTATCGCCTCAAAATAACTCAACAAATTTGATAACGAATAAGGTGAATGATGCCGACGCCATTTCCAGAAAAATTCTTTAATATCGCTGACATTGGAACCGCCTGAAATGTATTCAACCGATTTATCATAAATCGAAACGGCAATTTGTCCGGTAACAGGTTTACCGTCTAAATCAGTTACGATAAGTTCTGCTGTTGCTTTTTCACCGGGTTTGTAGGTTTCGGCGGACGGTTTGACTTCAACATTCAGAATTTTTTTCTGCGGCGGAACAATAATTTCTTTCGTTTCGTTAATCACTTCACCGTTGGAAACCGTCAACGCTTCAATAAAGAAATTCGGCATATCCCGAAGTTCAACAGGAATTGAAATTTCGTGCGATTTCCCATTGAAGCGTAACAGTTGCGGTTTGAGAACGAGATTATTTGCCGCTTTCATAAATAGAATCACAAACGAATTTTCACGTTCCGTATTGATTCTTAACGTAACATTTTCACCCGGCGCAAATTCCGCTTGATCGGGAATCAATTCGAGTGCGTTGTACTTAAAAGATGTGGAAACAGAACGCGATGACGATTCTTTCGCCTGATTATTTGCTTCATTATTTTGTTCGTAAACGTTAAAAACGTAACCGCCTTCCTGATCGTTTAATGTACAAGAAATACGGTATTGTCCTGATTCTGTTGCGTTGAGAATCAATAGTGCTGTTCCGTCTTCGTTAAATGTAACTGTTTCGGTGTGAACTTCGTTTTCATGAGCAACCGTTTGTACATTATCGTTTACATCTTCATTCTTGTAAGTAATTTTGTACAATTTTGCTGTCCCGTTTCCGCTAACAGATTTACCGTCCAAACGTCGGGCTTGAAAACTTGCAGCGATTTTTTGATTCGGTCTGTAAAATCCTTTGTCTGTCCACGCATAAACTTTGAACGGTTCTTTTGTTACCAAAATATTTCCGGTTCCGACAATGGTTCGGCGTGACTTGTCGATCACTTCCGCAGTAATCGTGTATTTTTGATTATCGTTCGGAAACATCGCCTTTGTCATTTCCGTGTCAATAACAACTTTCACCGTTCCGTCTTCGGAAATTTTAACTTCCTGCTCGGCAATAACTTCCGGCTGTTCCCAATGATGCGGAAACCAAAACGGCGACGGTCTAAAACATCCCCAACGTGTCCAACCATTGAGCCACGGCGAATCATAAGCAAACCAAGAATATCCGCAACCATAAAACCAATCCCAATATCGTATCGGATACCAAGTATCGTTTGCTTTTTCCCGCAACACTTTATACTTTACTGTTGCATCAATTACGGGCGAACCGAAATAATATTTTGCTTTAATCGTTGCAGTAATTTTATCACCAAGTTTTACCGGTTCTTTCGGCGCATCAACCGTAACTTCATATTCCGGCTTTTTGTATTCTTCAACACGGAATGTTCCGCTTGGATTGGAAATTTGTTGACCGTAAATTATAAAACGATAAATTCCGAGCATTGCATTTTTTGGTAATTCCAGTTCGGCAGTCATTCCGCCGTAAGGATCAAGTTTAACATTTTCTTTTTCAGTAATCTTTTCGCCGCGCGGATTATGAATTTCGTAGCGAATTATTTTACCAGCCCATTCATTTGTGTTCGGTAAATCATATTTTGCCGTACCAACCCACGCTTTGATTTTAACCGTATCCAATGGACGATAAACCGGACGATCCGTGATCACAAACGTTTTAACCGAATGATATTGCGGGTCATAATAATTATTGAACCAAATATTATTGAAACCGAGATGGGTGAAACGTTCTTTTTCGGGAGTTGTTACTTCCATAAGCCAAGAGAAATTATTTGGTTTTCGTTCTAAAATGACGCAACCGTTTTCATCAGTCTTTTTTGTAATATTGTCAAGTTTCCAAGTTGGTTGTAGTTCTTGGCGTTGACGGTTATTGGCAGCCGGAGAGGTATTGTATTCAATGTTATAACCGAAAAACTCAACATTCGCACCGGTAACAGGTTGTCCGGTTTCGGCATCGGCAACAAAATAAAGTACACCGTTGTCTAAGTTTTTTTGAACGATGGCAGTATCATTCAGCCAAAGAACAACTGATTCGGCGTTCCCGTTTTCCATTTTGGCACGAATAAGATAGGCTCCTGATTGTTGAATCGGTACGGAAATGGTTGTTGCCCGATTAAAATGTTTTTCGGCAGGTTGAAGTTCGACCGACCATTTCGTAACTTCCTTCGTGATATATTTTTCTTTCAGACTTTCTTTTGCGTTGCCGTTAATCAATTGCCAACCGATTCTATCAATCTGAAGTTTATTATGATCAATTTTTTGCGGTTTCGATTGAATATACGCTTTGACATCATCAATCAATTTTTTATCGTCTATCCGATATGCCGTGAAATCAACCTTTTTACCGTTGCGAAAAACATACCGCAATTCTGCATAAAGTCCGGCAACTTTCGAACCGTTCGGCTCAATATGTCCCCAGTTACTAATAATCTGATCCAATTGATCTTGCCAATGTTTTTTGTTTCCATATTTGGAATATTCTTGAATCAATTTCTTGTAACATTCCGCAGATCGGGTATATTGCCGGCGATTTTTATAAATTTCTGCAAGAGATGTTAATGCGATTATTTTCTTATCTTTGTTGCCGGTTTTCAGAATTTCCTTATACAAGGCAATATAATTAAATTCATCCGGTATTTTGAAACGTTTAATACCGGTTGCCAGGTTGGCGATTATTTCGTCATCATTGAGTGTTTCAAGGCTTAAAATACTTGCGGTTGTTTCCGGTTCTTCTTGCGTGTTACGGAAAAAATCAGTTGTCTGTAATGTCTGTTCACCAAATTGCGACTGATTAAATTTTGCCCGCCGTACAAGAATTTCGTTGCGAAAATCAGGATTCTGTTTTTCCGCCTGATTCAATAACCAACGCCAACGTTCCCCATCATTTTTTGCCGTTTCCCATGATTCAGGAAGATAATAGTAAATAGGATTACCTTCTGTATCAACAGGAGCCTTTGAAAAGTTACTACTCCAATATTGCTGCATTTCGTAATCGGGTAGGATAGTCAAATCGGTGAGCGATTGTAATTTCCACGCAGTAGATCCCAAACGACTATTGATCACCATTGCATCGGCAAACGCTGGAAAAAACAAACTGATTTCTTGTTTATTTTTCTCCTTTAAAACCAACGGCATTGCCTGAACAAATAATTGTAACGCACGAACCCGATCCCGTTCCATTATATTGACCCATTGACCTCCGCCGCGATGTTGTCCCCGTTGAAATTTCCCGTCAATAATGAAACCATGATGTTGAATCACATTGATATAAGTTGTTGCGATACGGTTCAACATCTTCCAATCCGTTTGGTAAACTTCCGCCGCTTTTTCAAGAAATTCATCGGTTTCGGAAACACGATTAAGTTGTTGTAACGATTGACAAACGAGAACGATTACCAAATCTTTATCGGGAATTTCCCTTGCCGCCGTTTTCGGATCAAGAATCCAGGGACGAAGCAAATCAAGAGCCTCTTTGTGTAACCCCTGATTAATAAGTTGTTGGGCAGAAGGCATCGGATTTTCCGCAGATTCCGCTGCACAGACAGATTCCGTAACGTAAACGGACAAAATTGTAAAAAGCAATACAGTTAAAGTCACTAAAATAAATCGTTGCATGATTGTTAAATTGGTTAAATGGTTAAAGTAATTAGTAAGTTTAGTAATGTTTTATCGGAATTTTCGTTTTTCCTAGTGTTCCCAGTGTGGTTGTTAATTTAGTGAAATTGAGGTAACGAAAAAAAGGCAGTTATGGTATCCTTCTTGATGTGTATTTATTTTTGTTCCCCACTTATCGTGGTTCCCTTTTTCAAGGAGGATTTTTCCATGACTGCCATTAATAATGATACCAGCCTTTCCATTCAGTGTCAATCCGAAGTGTCCAATGGTGTTCTCCGCTGCACCGGTACTTTCACTCACATTATTCCTATTCCTTCCGCCGGTCGGAATGAGTTTGATTTCGTCGTAGAGGATGTCAAACAATTTGGGCAACAATTTAAACGTGACATTGCTGTTTCAGTACTTGAAACCACAGACCATCACAACATTAATTAACCAAATTAACACAAAAATACACACCAGCCTGTAAACACTAGGAAATTTTTTGAGAACATCGCCATAACGATAAAAGTACAGAAAAAAACTATTACAGCAGTATTGGTCTATTGGGGCAGTAATCATCCGGGCAGTTTGATTATGGGACTTTGCGATGGGTCGATTCGATTTATTTCAGAAATTATAAAAGACCAAATTCGTCTTGATGCCGCAAGCCGCAATGATGGACATGTAGCAACGTTACCATAACAAACGGAAACGGTTGTTGTTTTTTTCAAGTGATGTTTCGCCAAAAACATCACGTCGGCGATAGCCGACCTGCCTCTGTTTTGGGACGGCAATTTGTGTTGCCGAGCGGTTTGGAATACGGTGGTCAGCCAAAAAACGAGGCAAAGTTGCCCAGCGGCAACGCAACGCAACTAGAAAATTTTTAATGATATTTACCTGTTTTAATGGAAATTTCATTGAAATATTACCAAGTTTTTAAAATATTTTGAAAAACATTCAGAAAAAGACGAAAACCCTAATTGACCGTTTGAACTTTTTTGATAAATTGTAAAAACTTAATCGGTTGCGAATTGTTTTTTTGTCGTGTTGTTTTATGGCAAACAAATCGCAACGATTTCAATGAAACCTTATAAAATAAGGAGTCTAACAATGAAAAATGTAGTAATGTGTTTGATCGGGATTTTTGCAGAAATTTTTGCGAAAATTCCAATGTTAAAATGGGCA
>JAITIZ010000348.1 GCA_031279215.1 Planctomycetaceae bacterium | reverse complement strand
ATTGTCGAATATGAATATGACGATCTTGGACGGCAAATCGCAACAATTGATCATCCGGTAACAATTGACGGTCAGGTTGTACAACATCGAAGTGAAACGATTTATGACGAGTATGGTCGGGTTTCGATTTCTCGAACTAATGTCAAACAATTTGCCGACGGAACAATTGACCGCAGTGAAACCCAAGAATTGAAATACATCTATGATGCACGAGGAAATGTTACTAAAACAATCTTTGCGGACGGAACGGAAATTTCGGCTGTTTACAATGAACAGGGACAAAAGATTTCCGAAACAAACAAAGGAAGAATAGACAAAAAATACAAAAAATTATTTTCAAAAAACGTTTGTAAAATAATCTGCGAAAATCTGCATCATCTGCGGACGATTTCAATTAAGTGGTCGTTAAGAAAATAGACTGTTATTTTTCGTGTCCTTTCGTGTTATTTCGTGTTAAAAAAAATTAAAACAAAAATGTCAAAATAGACAGTTACGATCATAAATATCAGTAACTGTTTATTTTATTTTTACTATATTTCTTGTAGCATTTCAATGGAACATTTGTTTTTCGCTTCTCGTCCCTGCGGGACTAATAAAAAAACTGAATCATTACGAAAATGATACTAAAATCTTACCATGGCAGGATAAAGTCATAGTTTCAAGTTAAGATGTTTACTGATGAAGTAAAAATTATCTCAATTCAATAAATTGCGATTACTTAACTTGAAACTACCAAGGTAAGAGCCTAGACGTAAAAGGAGAAATCCGGAAACAGAGTAAGGCTAAACCTAAACTTAAACATTCCTTATCTATTCTACGCGGATGCTGAATAGTTACAAATAATTACTTATTTTTTTCGTTGTCTGATAACTTCGATTAGGATATCAGTACGATCTGATGTGATACTGTCGAGTTTCCAATCGAGGAGAGTATTCATTCGGGGAATGTCATTAATTGTCCACGCCCAAACGTAAACCCCTTTTTCATGTAAAAGGTCAACCAGTTTTTTTGAAATCATTCCGTGATCCAAACTGACAATATTTGTTCCAACTTTATTGGCTTCGTCTATGAGTTTTACTGCAAGAGTTTCGGCGTTTGATTCGGCGGAACCTTCCAGCGGCCAACTGAAAATGTGAGCGAATTTAATTCGCGGCTCTAAATGTTTCACTTCGGCAAGCGATTTTGAATAAAACGAAACAATAAATACCTCTTCGGTCATATTCAGTTTGGCGAGTAACTCAACAATATCTTTTTCCGTTCCGGGTTGTTTGATTTCGATAATAGGTGTACATTTTGTACCTTTCAGAACGTTCAGATATTCTTCTAAAGTCGGAATTTGTTCTCCGGCAAATTGTTTACCTTTCCAAGAACCGGCGTCGAGTTTTCGTACTTCTTCGAAAGTTATTTTTGTAATGTCAACATCAATTCCGGTTGTTTGCTTTGCGTTCTGGTCATGCAAAAGAACAAGAACACCGTCAGCGGTTTGACGAACATCGCATTCTGTTGAATCGGCACCGATGGCAACCGCCCATTTGAAAGCGGTTAACGTGTTTTCAGGAGCCAAACCGGATAAACCGCGATGAGCCAACGTCAACGGCATTACGGTTTTTGAATTAGTTGCCTCTTGAGCCTGAATCATCATCGGCAAACCGTACGAAAAAACAAGGAACACAATAAAGTAAAAATTTTTCATAGTTAATTAAATGGTTAAATGGTTAAATGGTTAAAAGTTACAAAGTTACAAAGTTACAAAGTTAATTAAATGGTTAAAAGTTACAAAAAATGTGAAATAATCAGGAAATTTCCACCCATATAATAAAGAATGTTTAAAAACCTTGTAATATTTCTACAATTCCAAAACAAGGGAAATTTCTTTATGAACACCTTTGGGCAGAATCACCGTTTCATTCTCAACTCGGACACCGGATATTGTGCATTTCTCAATTTTCAACTTATAGTTTTCCAGTGGAAGCCGTATATGGAAAATTGTTTCCACATCCAAAGGTCGTTCACAGGAAAAGGCAATTTCGATTCGGTTTTCTTTTGTACGGGTTATGGAAAAATCCAAAATTCCGTACCAGGATCGTGCTTTCTTAACACCTATTTCCAAACCGGTTTCGAGCCATTTTCTTGGGCTTGCCGCTGCAATATGAAGTACGCTGGTATCTTCAAGAATCATCATTTCCCTGAGAAAATGGCAAACCGAAACAGGTGTCCAGCAGTGCTGAAGATCGCCGCTTTTTTCAGTTGTACCTTTTGCCACACCCCGTTCCTCGCACCATGTTACCAAAGGAGATGCGTGGTTCAGTACCGGATAAAAATACTTGGATGCTTTATCAAATCTATCCATACGCAGGTATGTGGAAGCAATATTGTCCAACGCCATAGCCACCCAAAGTCCATCCTTCATCCATCCGGTACCAACAGGTAATCCCCCTTCGCTCATTTTTTTACTTTCGATTAAATGAAGCGTCCCCTGAATGAGCGGGTCTTCCTTTTCCAACAGATGCGCCGGATAGAAAGCATAGAGGCATCCAAACAGTGATGCATTCGACGCACCGGCAATACCCGGAATGTAAGGTACTCCATTGTCATTTTGTGCGTTATTTCTGATGGAATTGACAAGATCCGTTTTGGCATCTTGATAGATTTCTTCCAGCAACTTTATATCTTCGGTCAATTCCAGAATTTTTGCCGCTTCCAGGGTGAGACCGTCGGCAGCCGCCGAAAGGCAATTAGTAGGGTAAAACACGCCATAATAATCCGAGCCGTTCATAAGACCGCAATCACCCATACCTCGCGGCATGAGTCCATAGAACGGAGAATCCCTGACCCCTTTACTCTTCTGTCGGGCATGATGGTTGAAGATGCTCGAGGCTTTCATGCGTTTATAAATATTTCTGAGGAATTCCCGATCTCCGGTAATCCTGTAATGTTCCAGGGCGAGCATTGCTTTGAAATAACAAACCGACCATCCATCGTGTTCCCAACCTTTAGAATAAGACCAGCAACCCGAATCATCCTGACCTTCAAAAAACACCCTCATATCTGATATGGCTTCAGCGGAATAGCCAAGTCGGTCAAAAGCATGGCAAGATAAAACTCCCTCACTGCTGTTGGGAGAACGGTACACTTCCGTTCCCGGACTTACACCGGTATATCCGTTAGCCAACTCCTCCCTCATGACAAAAAGGTCAGCAAGGCAACTTCTGTAACAATGAATAACATCTTTGTCGGGGATTATGAATTCCGTACCCGAAGAGAGTAAATCATCATATTCTTTTTTTGCCGTATTCATCATGGTTTCCCAGTCCGCTGCGCGTAAACCGGTTGTGTCTTCAAAATATGAATTGTACGGCAGAAACCAGTATCCGGTTTTTACCCCGCCGCCTGAAACTTCGAAAACAGAAATCATGGATTTTCTGGAATTACCTCCTTTATTTTCGTATTCTACATTACTCATAGGTACACCGCCGGCAACTGCTTTGCCATCCCGTACAATAGGGTAAAAATCTGCCCCTTTCCCAATAGCAATGAGCCTGTCTGCCCGACCTTGGTTCATGGTCATGAGTACATCCGAATTGACCTCATCTATCCAGCCCTGATTGCTGATGACCCACCCGTTTTTGTGGGTAAGTACCGCCTGAAGCGAATGGGGATTTTGTTCCTTATTGAAAATCTCTATCTTCATAACAACACCGCCTGTTGCGGCAATTGCTTGCAGGTTGAAACTTGTACCGTTTCGGCTTCCTGCAGCGGCAAGCATCGGTGCCCCGCTTTCCGTCCGTTTCCACGAATTGAAAGGTAACGCTTCTCCGTCAAGGTAAAGGCGAAAATCCAAAATTATATCCATGGGCATGATAGTCCATGAGAGAGGATGCTTATCTTTCAGATTTTGCCATGTCCATTTTAAATCCAGATTTTCTTTCTGAATGGTCGCCAGGATTTTTTCACTCGCAGAAGGTCTCGAAAAGGTGATACGGTGAGGCGCACCGAAAGCGTAATCAAAATTTACTTTCTCTGTGTTTTCTTTGGGAACAGAGGACACAGAAAGCACTTCCTGCCCATTGGCAACCATTCCAGAGTATCCCATATCCCAGAAATTTATGTTGCACACCATAAGTAATAAGCCGGCAGAAAGCAGATAAAAGATCTTTTTTTGAATTGTTTTCATTGTTAAAATCTAAAATTAAGTTTGACAGTAAAATTTACTACAAAAATCGTTCAAAAGTATAAATATTTTTGCACGAATTTTTATAGTTAAGCAAAAAATTTTTTTTGAATATTTCAGTGGAATTTTCAAAAATGTAATATATCAGTGGACTAATTGTAGAGAACAACCATAGTAGCCCTGAAAGGGCGTTAGTATTATAGCCCATCCCGTAGGGGTGGGTTACAAATCAACCCTAATTAACAAGCCCTGAAAGGGCGATAGGAAATTTTAAACGGTTCGTTCTTTAATCATCTTCCCGTTGCCCTTTCAGGGCGTTGGGGTGGGAGGGGGAACTTAAACCCACCCCGTTGGGGCGGGCTATAATACTGACGCCCCTAGCGGGGCTAATATAAAAAATAAAAATTCCACTGATAGATTAC